>JBLNFC010000387.1:0-4371 GCA_050263355.1 Acidobacteriota bacterium | reverse complement strand
TGAGAGGAACATCGCCGAGATCATCCAGAGCGAGTGCAAGCCCCTTGGCAAATTCTGAAGGGAAAGACGATCTCTTAAACAGAGCCACCAAGTGCGGGTACTCCTGCCGCACCTGGTCGATCTCCATGTATTTCCGGTTGAGAACGTCTTCCAGATCGTTATGGTGCACGAAGTCCTGAATCCAATCGGAGGTGAGATACCAAGTTCTCGGCACCTTCCCTTCGCGCAGAAGTGTGCTCGCTTCAGGGGCTTTGTCGATGATCTTCTTGGCCAGGAACAAACCGGCACTCTTACCGCCCAGCTTCCCGTGGCAGGCAGGCGGGAAAATGACCTTACCCAACAGATCATAGAAATCCTTAACGTCGATAAACTTCTTAGCGACGTTGATGAAGTCGAGGCTTTCGGAAAAGAAGCGACGAATGAGCGATACCCGCAAACCCTTCTGGGTATAGACCGAAAGTTCATCCTCCTCGACGCCGATGTGACGATAGCGCTCAACACACTCCATGATCTCTCCGAGCGAAGTGTCCTGGTTTTCGAGCGCTCGCACTAAAAAGCTGGCCTTGTCCTCTTTGATCCATCGAGTCACACAATTCAGGATCTCGGTCTCGCTCAAATGTTCGCCAGCGATCCGGAGTGCCTGCGTTGTCAAGTCGGAGGAGTGGCCGGGAGCGTCCTGAGGAAGAGGCCTGTTTTCATCGGTGGCAAGGCCGCGCTCGCGCGGCAAGATCGCCCCACCGCTCTGCAGGAGTTCCTTGGCCTCCTCGACTCCGCTCCAGCTCAGGTGATTGATCAATTTGCGCGAAATCCGCTTCAACAGGGCGGGGTCCGTTTCGCGCAGAAACTCCAGCACGACACGCCAGTCCCCGTGAGCTGATACTTGATCCGCTGCTGCCCAGCCCTCGAACGCGGCTCTTAGCCGCCGTTGGGTGACCGAGCTTGCGATTCGCTCTGCAATCGTCCCGATCAGCTTCCGCTCTTCCTTGAGGAAGGGGCCTTCGTCGGATCGCGGCAGATCTCTCCGGTAAAAAACTTCAACCGCTCCAAGCGTCTCACCCTGCACGACGATGTCGGCCTTTTGAACCCATCGCGTTGCTTGGAAATCAGGCGGCTGAATTGTCAGGTTCTCGAACAGGATCCGAGCCTGACAGTCTTGTGGATATTGCCAGCCTAGCGGTAAAACGTCGATGATGCCGCGGAAAATGTCCTCGAGAGGCCGGTTTGACTGGCTGAGGAGTTCGCCCACCTGATATAGACAGTTCAGTTCCTTCGCCCGCTCTTGCAGTGCATGGAGCATGTTCCCGAATTGGGTTTCGTCCGTCTTCATTTTCTCGCTTGCATTTTACTGTCTCCCGTCTGCGACAAAATGACTCCTCGCGCAGTACGCCCGTCGACGCGAACCGTAACCTTGTCTTCAGGTCGAACATGGCGGACGAATTCCGTCTCGGAAACAACTGGCTGCCGGTTGAGCCAGTTCCAATTGATTCCATACCGGCGCCCGTGTTGCACCGTGAAATAGCTTGCCCGAAAGCTCGACAAGTTCTGAAAGAAATGAGAGCCCTGGCTAAGTTCCACATTCATTTCTGGCAATGTTGCCTCGACGATCGCCCGTACCCCGGAAATCTGGCTCCAGTCGACCGGAATGCCGAGCGACGGATGGGAACTGCCCCAGCGACCGAAACCAATCAGCAGGAAGGGCCGGTGCTGTTGTTGCAGTTCCCGGTTTACGGACTCCAACTGCTGAGCGATGACAGGCGTGTTCAGTGAGGAAAAATTGTCCAGCCGCACGAAGACAATATCTTGTATGTCATCCGCAGTTCCGTTGCCCATTACCATGTCGGACGCAACAATGGCACGCGGATCGGAAAGATCCTCGACCGTAACATCTACCACCTGATCAGAAACAACCATGGAACGAACCTGCAGGAAGCCCAGACGCACCCGGAGGCGTTCCCCGAGCCGTCCCTGCAACGTGATAGCGAACTCAATCTCGACTTTGGCGTCGACGGCTTTTTCCGCTGCGCTGAGCAGAGTCTTCACCAGGTCGCTTAGGGGGAACTGGTCCTGCACAAGAATCGGAGCGAAATCCAAGACTCGCGGTCCGCGAGCTCCAACTCCCGGGATGACGCGGTCGCGTTCTGGATCGTAGGTTGAGGCGACCAAATACAAGGCATCGTCAGCTTCGGCGTCTGCTAGACTCGCGTGCACCATGTATTCAGTTTCGCTGATTGGATCGTAACCGGGGGGCTTGCCCATGTTGACTGCCCAAAACTCGGTTTGGGTGCCCTTCAACAATTCCCCCACGGAATCGAAAGGTGGTCGCTTCTTCGGATAGGCAGGTGAAAACGTCCAGGCTATGCCGCCGTCCACAATTGTCTTCCCCAACCCCAGAGCCAAGGTAACCAGTCCTTCTTCAGGCCGTGCCGGTTCAAACGCATAGAAGTTATAGGAACGCGCCACACCGGAAATGTCAGGATAAAAGCGATCTCCTCTGCGCTGGCCAACTACCTCTTGGACAATCACTGCCATCTTTTCCTCGCCAGGCTTCGTCCTGGTAGTCTGGATGTAATCCCGAGCCTCGCGAAAATGCGTCGATGCGTACACAAACTTGATGGCCTCCACCAGCCGACGAAATCGTGTGTCCGGATCGGGCTGGTTGTTCGGGATCATTTTGGTGGCGTAGACGCCGGCAAACGGACGGTCCGACGCGTCCTCAAGCAAGCTCGACGACCGGATCGCCAGAGGGCTTTTGACTTGAACAATCAGCGCGCGAAGATCACCGAGCAGCTCAAACGGCAGCTCGGCCTTCTGAAAGGCATGGGCGATGCGGTCATCGGACATTTCGTCGAAGGGCAGCCCGCCAAGATGATTCTGCGCTATGAATTGATCGAAACAGTCTGTCGCGATGACCGCCATGTTCGGAACGTTAATCTCAACGTCGGGGAAGGAAGTGGGGACAATCTGCGCGCCAAGGAGATCTTTGATGAACACCAATCCGCTGGCCTTGCCACCTACTGAGCCAGAGCCGATCTGCGTACACCGGAAGGTACCATCCCAGAACTTGCGGTCGAAGACCGGCAACTCAGCAACGAGAGGCTTCACACCCCTCATCAAGACCTCCCAGCGCATCATAGCGGATGCCGATCGTTTCAATGTGCGTCACCGGAGTGGCGCATCTCTAAAATCGGGGTTGCAAGGTTACACCCAGCCGCGTTCGTGGCACGCCTTGGCTACGCGACCGATCGCAATGGCATAGGCGGCATCTCTCATGTACAACTTTTCCCGGCGGGCCAGATCGGAGACGGCGAAGTACGCGGAGGTCATCTTTAGGTCGAGCTTTCCGAGAACTTCGTCTTTCTCCCAGAAATAGTTCATGTTGCTCTGCACCTGCTCAAAATAGCTGCAGGTTACGCCACCGGCGTTCGCCAGAAAGTCCGGGATGAGCAGGATGCCGCGTTTCTGAATTTGAGCGTCGGCGTCCGGTGTAGTCGGACCGTTGGCGCCTTCAGCTATGATGCGCACGCGGGGGCTGATGCGGCCAACGTTGTCGCCGGTGATCTGGTTTTCCATCGCCGCCGGAATAAGAATGTCGACATCCTGCTCTATCCATGCCTCTCCCGAAAGTGCTTCATAGCCCAGTTCCTTGGCTTTCGCTTTACTGATCCCGCCGAAGTGGTCCGTGATAGCCAAGAGTTGATTGAGATTGATCCCCTCACTCTTGCGGTATGTGTAGGCACACTGGTCCGCTTGATCCCAGCAGCAGACAGAGATCACTTTTCCTCCGAGCCGCTGGTAGAGCTCGATTGCGTAGTGGGCCACATTCCCGAAGCCCTGGATGCTCGCTTGGGTATTCTCAGGGCGGATGCCCAATTCCTTGAGCGCCTCGCGCAATGTAATGACGACCCCATAGCCAGTAGCCTCAGTTCGACCTAGTGAGCCACCCATTCCGACGGGCTTGCCGGTAATGAATCCTGGAAATCGACCGCCGTGGATCTTCTCAAACTCGTCGAGCATCCACAGCATGTGCTGCGCGTCCGTCATTACATCCGGGGCCGGTACATCAGTCACCGGGCCGACGTCCCTTGCCACTTGGCGTACCCAGCCACGGCAAATCTGCTCCTGCTCTCGCGTGCTGAGATTATGCGGATCGCAGATCACTCCGCCCTTCGCTCCGCCCAGTGGAATATCTACCACGGCGCACTTCCACGTCATCCACATGGATAGCGCGCGTACAGTATCGATCGTCTCCTGCGGGTGGAAACGAATGCCACCCTTGGCCGGTCCACGCGCGTCGTTGTGTTGCACGCGGAAGCCGCGGAAAATCTTAACAATGCCATCGTCCATGCGCACCGGGATTGCAAACCGATATTC
>JBLNFC010000386.1:0-6024 GCA_050263355.1 Acidobacteriota bacterium | reverse complement strand
AAGCAAGAGAACGCGGTCGAGAAAACGACAACGTACCAATAGCAAAGCTTAGCTGTTCAAGAGGCGCGATGAGTGCGGCGATTGATCTTTCCAATTTGATGGACCATTTGAAACCCTACTGCGAACAGCAAGCCCTCGTCGCGGAAGAACACGCGGACCGCTTAGACAAATTGTTGCTGAGCGCACCAAAGTCTGAGGAGCAATCCCGCAATCAGGACAGGATCAAGAGCTTGCGTGAGATTGCCAGAATCTTTAGAACCATCATCGAAGACGCATAGACACTCCAGCTCAGATCCTGTCGGATTTGTTGCTGTCCGTCCCACGAACTGGTGCTCTCAGCGAGCAATCACCTGGAACGGCTGCCCCGGCGAACATACGCTCTGGCAGTAAGCAATCCCGCTGGCCAAGAGCGCCCTCAAAATGCACAGCCCGCATCCCGCGGTCATCCCACGCCCATGCCTCGCCTTTTCATGAGGGACTCTCGCTTCCGATTCCTGTAAAATCTATTCTTCACTCCCATACTTCCAAAGGTTGCCGTGATTTCTTCTCTCCTCTCCACTTCGTCCGATCAAGGTCAACGTTTCGAACTGGACAATGGTTGGGAAATCCTCATCGACGCTTCCGGGCGCATGCAGCGTGAGCAAGCGAGTAAGGCACCAGACTGGCGCAGCGCGCGGGTGGGCCTTTCCTGGAACGCACAGTTCGACGATCTGCGCAATTACATGGGTGCCGCCTGGTATCGCGTCAGCTTTGAGCTACCCGATTTCCGAAATACCCGGCACGTCCTGCTCAAGTTCGGCGCGGTCGACTATTTCTGCGAAGTCTTCCTCAACGACCTGCTGGTGGGAACGCATGAGGGTGGCTACACCCCGTTCTCGTTCGAAGTTACCAGCGCTGTGCATCCCGGTCCCAACCAGATGCTCATTCGCGTCATCGACCCGCCCGTCGATGAAGTCCAGAATCGAGCACTATTCCCGGAAATGATGTACAACGAAATCCCGCACGGCAAGCAGAATTGGTACGTACAAAACTCAGGCATCTGGCAAGGCGTGCGTATCGAACTCTGCCCCAGCATCTACATCGAGCGTCTCGACGTTACTCCGAAGCCGAATGGCGATTTTGAGTTGGTTGCGCGTCTGGCGGGCATCGGTTTGAATGCGGATAATGGCGCCGCGGCGGCGGAAACGGAACTGGTGGTCGACATCTTTGACAGCTCAGCCAAACGTGTCTTCCATCGCGCCCAACCCATCAATGGTTCGCAGCCGGTCACTCAAATTCAAGGTACGATCTCCAATCACACTCCGTGGTCGCCCGACGATCCATCGCTCTATTTTGTGACTGCTTCGCTGAATGGCGCTGTCACCTACAGCCGCATCACGCGTTTCGGATTCCGCATCTTGGAAGCCAGGGACGGCAACCTCTACTTGAATGGCAAACCCTACTACATGATGGCTGCCCTTGATCAGGATTTCTATCCTGAGACTGTGCACAGTCCCACCTCCGAGATGTTTGTCCGCGACATGATGATGAAGGCCAAGAAGCTGGGCATCAATCTTCTACGCTGCCACTTAAAGGTGGCGCATCCTGTCTATCTCGACGTGGCTGATGAAGTGGGCATGCTGATCTGGGCTGAGCTGCCTTCCTGGAGCGATTCATGGTTTCCATCTGACCATTTCTCCACCATGGCCGCCGTCCGCGCCGACAAGATGTTTTGGGAAATCCTCATTCGCGATTGGAATCACCCCTGCGTTGCCTTGCAGACCATCATTAACGAATCCTGGGGCATCAACCTGCAGGAACCCTCGCAACGCGAATGGCTGCGCGAGACGTTCGACCGAATCAAGGGCCTGCTTGAGCCTCTAGGTCGCTTGGTGGTGGATAACAGCCCTTGTGAAGGCAACTTCCACGTGAAGACTGATATTGAGGACTTCCATCAGTACTACTCCATGCCCGATCACCTGCAGAAGTGGGATCAGTGGCTCAGCGACTTTGCCGCCCGCCCCGAGTGGACATTTAGCCCCTATGGCGATGGCCAACGAACAGGACGCGAACCTTTGCTGGTTTCCGAGTTCGGCAATTGGGGTTTGCCCAAGCTTCCCCCCAATCTTCCCTGGTGGTTCGAAGTTTCTTTCGGAGGGCGCGAGGTTACCCGGCCTGCTGGTGTGTTGCAGAGGTTCACAGAGTACGGCTTCGATAAGCTGTTCGGCACCTTCAACGACATGGCGGAGGAAACCCAGTGGCATCAGTTCAGCTCTCTTAAATACGAGATCGAGAGCATTCGTTCCTACAACTCTGTCCAAGGCTACGTCATTACCGGCATCACCGACGTGCATTGGGAAGTGAATGGACTCCTCGACATGTGGCGGAACGAGAAGGTCTTCGCGCAGCAATTAAGCGGTCTGCAACGTCCGGATCTCATCATGGGCCGCTTGAGCTCGTACTGTTTTTATGGAGGAGAGTCCGTCGAAATTCCTGTTCTCATTTCCCATTACAGCACTCTGAATCTGAACGGTGCACGCGTGCGCTGGTCTACGGATTCGGGAGCCAGTGGGCAATTCACTATCACAGCGGAAATTGCGCCGGCTACCGTCGTTCCCTTGCATTCGATACAGCTGCAATTACCCACCATTGAAAATCCCAGGACGGAGCGCCTCGAGATAGAAGTGCGGCTGCGAAACGGTGATCGGGTCACTGACAACTTTTATGATCTTTGTCTTCTGCCGAAAAGGCCTGCAGATGACCACGGCGGCGTACGCGTCCTGGGCGACAAGCTTCAGGGATTACAAGACAAGCTTGCGAGCAATCGCAACACTCCTGCTCATGACGACGAAGGCATATTGTTGATTGCGAGCCACTATGACGAGCGCATTGCTGCGCATCTCGAAGACGGTGGTCGGGTGCTGATCGTTGCCAGCTCCGAAGATGCTCTTCCATCGGACTGGCCGCTGGCAGTCCGTGCTCGCGCGGGAACAGAACTGGATGGACGATGGTTCTCCAACTTCAACTGGATTCAGCCAGACTGTCCCGTGTTTGCGCCCTTGGCCTTCACTCGTATTCTTGGATTCGAATCGACACACGTTGCTCCCGAGTATCTCATCCGAAATATTTCCCCCCATCAGTTCCGCGACGTGCTGTCTGGAATAACTTTCGGCTGGCTGAACAACAATTCGGGACTGGCGGCACAGATGCAAGTAGCACGCGGCAAACTGCTGGTGACGACTTTCAAGTTTGATTCCTATGGATCGGATCCATACTCTACCGCTCTTCTGGATGCGTTTATTCGCTATGCTCGCAGCGCGGAATTTCAGCCATCCTTCAACATGCCGCTGGTTACGATGGCCGCTAAAGGCGATTAACCTTCGATGGCAACGGAGATTGGCTTAGGATAAAACTCACACAGCACCGTGTACCGGCAAACACACGAATGCGACGTGGCGACACGCACCTCCACAGCCACAAGCAAACCTGCCTGTTTCGCGGAAATCTAATCGGAGCACCTCATGAACGTTTTGGTCACTGGCGGGGCGGGTTACATAGGTAGTGTCACCGTCGCAGAGCTTCTTGGCGCAGGTCACAAGGTTGTGGTCTACGACAACTTGTCGAAGGGACATCGAGAGGCCATTAGCGGCGACGTTGAATTGATCGTCGGCGATATCGCTGACACGGAGAAGTTGCAATCGACTCTCAAGACCCGCCGCATCGACGCCGTCCTTCACTTCGCCGCTTTGATCGAGGCTGGTGAATCGATGTCAGTTCCCGAACGCTATTTCAGGAACAACAGCTTTGGCACTCTCGCGCTTTTAGAAGCCATGCTCGCTGCCGGAGTTTCGCGGCTGGTGTTCTCGTCCACGGCAGCTGTGTATGGTCAGCCCGAAAATACGCCGATTCTGGAAAGTGATGCCCTTCGGCCCACCAACCCCTATGGCGAATCGAAACTTCTGGTAGAACGTATGCTCCGCTGGTTTCAGGGGAGTCACGGCTTTCGATATGCCAGCCTGCGTTACTTCAATGCTGCCGGAGCAACAACCGATCTGGGCGAAGCCCACGATCCCGAGTCGCACCTGATTCCACTGACATTGGCGGTTGCCCAGGGAACTCGGCCCTTCATCTCGATATACGGCACTGACTATCCGACGCCGGATGGAACCTGCGTTCGCGACTACATCCACGTTGTGGACCTTGCTCACGCACATGTTCTCGCGCTTTCCGCTTTGGAGCAGCGTGCTCAGATGATTTACAACCTAGGAAATGGCCATGGCTTCTCAATCCGGCAAGTCGTTGACGCGGCGCGCAGGATTACAGGGCTCGAAATCGCCGTGAAAGAAACCGCCCGTCGGCCAGGAGATCCGGCAATTCTGGTTGCCAGCTCCGCTCGAATCCGCGAGGAATTAGGGTGGACCCCGCGTTATCCAGACCTCGACACCATCGTAAGTACCGCCTGGGAGTGGCACCGCAAGCATCCCCGCGCTTACGCTGCCGAGCGCAGCCAACAATACACTGCTACGTAACACGTCCAACCAACGAGTAAGAACGGGGAACTCTTCAACCTTCTCTTTACTTCGGCAGGCATCCGCAAACGCCTGCTTCGCTTCGAAGTCTCGTCAGGCCCGTGAAGCGCGAAGAAGCTGGCAGCCTAGTGCAGCGGGTAAACATGTAAGGGAGTGTTTTCCTTGAACGATGCACAAAGGCCCCGCCGCCCGGGCCTGGAACTTTGGGGCGGCGTGGAATGCACAGTTAATAGGGTACGTGACGAATATTTGGAACAGCTGGAGCGCTCCGTCCACACCCGCCGATTATCTGATTTCGATCTCTTCGCCGCGCTCGGAATAAAGTGTCTCCGCCATCCCGTGCTCTGGGAGAGGGTCGCTCCCAACGGCTTCGATGCCATGGATTGGCGCTGGTCCGACCTCTCGCTTTCTCGAATCCGTGAACTTGGAATTCAGCCCATCTTAGGTTTGCTGCATCATGGCAGCGGACCGCGCTCTACCGACCTACTCGATCCGCAACTTCCAGAGACGCTTGCTGACTACGCCGGCAGAGTAGCAAAGCGATATCCGTGGGCCGAGCGCTATACACCCGTCAATGAACCGTTGACAACCGCTCGCTTCAGTTGCTTGTACGGCCACTGGTATCCTCACTCCTGCAATGACCTTGCCTTCTTGCGCGCGCTCCTGAATCAATGTCGCGCAGTTGTGCTATCAATGCGTGCCATCAGGCAAATCAATCCCTCCGCCCGCTTAGTGCAAACCGATGACTTGGGAAAGGTTTTCAGCAGCCCCACGCTCGCCTATCAGGCGGAGTTCGAAAACGCGCGTAGATGGGCGACGTACGATCTACTCTGCGGATTCATCAATCGCGAACACCCGATGTGGTCTTACTTCTTGTGGGTGGGAATTTCACCCTCGGACCTTCAATGGTTTCTCGACAATCCTTGTTCCCCCGACGTCATTGGGGTGAATCACTATCTCAGCAGTGAGCGTTTCCTCGACGAAAATTTCGAGCGCTATCCGGAGAGCAGCCAGGGCAGTAACGGGCGCCATCAGTATTCAGACGTGCTCGCCGCACGTGTGCGCGAGGCCGGCGCGGCAGGTCCTAAAACACTTCTAATGGAGACATGGGAACGCTATCATTTGCCGATCGCAATCACGGAGTGCCACAACGGCTGCACTCGTGAGGAACAATTGCGGTGGTTTCTTGAGGTCTGGAGAGGTGCAGAAGACGCGCAGCGGCAAGGTGCCGATGTGATTGCCGTGACTGCATGGTCACTCCTCGGAGCCTTTGATTGGAACACCCTCGTAACCAGGCGGAACCACGATTATGAGCCGGGCGTTTACGACCTTCGTGCCCCAAAGCCCCGTTCCACGGCCTTAGTACCCCTCATCCGCGATCTCTCATCGGGTCGCGACCCGGCACATCCCCTCCTGGAAGTTCCCGGCTGGTGGCGCCGCCCCCAGCGTTTCATCTACGGCATCTCCGTAAATCATGATGGCGTCGCACGCCGTGTTTTGCCGCAAAGCATTAACG
>JBLNFC010000385.1:0-3315 GCA_050263355.1 Acidobacteriota bacterium | reverse complement strand
CAATGCAAAGGAGAGGCGTTCGTTGCCATGAGACGCGAGAACATTTCCAGTGGTGCGCCTTGGGAGCCGATTGTTGGATACTCCCGCGCTGTAAAGGTAGGACCTTACATCCACGTTGCGGGTACCACCGGGATTGGTCCCGACGGCAAGGTTGTTGGAGTCGGTGATCTCTATGCCCAATCAGTGCAGGCTCTGAAGAACATTGAGGTGGCGCTCAAGAAAGCTGGCGCGTCGATGAAAGACGTGGTCCGCACGCGGACGTTCGTTACCAATATCGCGGAATGGGAAAAAGCAGGCAAGGCACATGGCGAGTTCTTTCGCGATGTCAGACCGGCTGCCACAATGGTTGAAATCAGCAAGCTAATCTCGCCGGAGATGCTGGTCGAAATCGAAGCGGATGCGATCCTGACGGAATAGAAATTCACGAGCACGATTCACGAAGTGCAAATGATGAGCTAACCCTTCTCCACTTCCGCCGCCCTGGGCCGAGAAGCTTCAAATCGCAAATCCAAGTGGTTACTTCGTTCTTACTTGGGCCTCAGCGTACAATCGTGCGCTTTGAGGAGAAGCGCATGACATTCCGTCTCCACGCCCTGATCGCACTTGTTGTTCTTCTTTTCCCGTCGCTTTCCGCAGGCCAGCAAGCCGACGCTCGTCCAGCGAGTGGTGCGTCAAATCCGGCAGCGGTCACGGTCATTCGGGCTGGCGCTCTGATCGATGGCAAGTCCGACACAGTCAAACACGATCAGCTGATCATTATTAGCGGCAATCGCATCGAGAGCGTCTCTGACGCAGGCAGCGCGAAGATTCCACCCGGCGCAACCACCATTGATCTCTCGCGAGCTACTCTGCTTCCCGGACTGATCGACTCTCATACCCACATATTCCTGCAAGGTGAGGATCCAGCCCAGGGAGGATATGACGCCAACATTCTGAAATATCCAGCTTCGCTGCGCGCTGCTCGAGCGACGGTTTCGGTTCGCCGTGCGCTGGAGCAAGGGTTCACTACTCTCCGCGATGTGGAGACGGAAGGCGCCGGGTACGGCGATGTGGGAATCAAAGAGGCGATCGAAGACGGCTACATCCCCGGGCCGAGGCTGTTCGTTGCCACCCGCGCTATTTCGACCACCGGCGGCTATCCACTCGAGGGCTACGCACCTGAGCTGGAGATGCCGAAGGGAGCACAGATTATCAATGGCCCGGTGGAGGCCCGGAAAGCAGCACGTGAGCAGCTGGATCATGGTGCCGACTGGATCAAGGTCTACATGACGCACCGGTCATGGGTAGGGCGGAACGGCGAACTCGTTTCCCAGCCAACGCTCACCTTGGAAGAGCTCAAGGCGATTGTCGACGAGACCCACGGATGGGGAAAGAAGGTGGCATGCCATGCCTATGGTGGAATCGGCCTGCAGCGCGCGCTGGATGGTGGTTGCGACTCAATCGAGCATGGCCTCGACATGACCGACGCACAGCTAGCCCAGATGCTGAAACAGGGAACCTGGTACTGCCCGACTTTGAGCGTCTACTACGCCGACTGGGCTCCCGAGAATACGCCCGCAGGGCAACGTGATCGCAAGCGTGCATCCGCACACGAAGATACCTTCAAACGAGCCATGAAGGGTGGGGTCAAGATTGTTTTCGGAACCGATATCGGGGGCATCCCGTGGAGCGAACCGATTGCGCAGGAGTTTCCGCGCATGGTGGGCCTGGGAATGTCGCCGATGAATGCAATCAAAAGCGCCACTTCGGGTGCTGCCGAGATGCTCGAAATGTCCGGTCAGATAGGCGTCATCGCGCCCGGAGCCTATGCCGACTTCGCCGCCGTCAATGGAGACCCGTTAAAGGACGTGAAAGTTCTAGAAAACGTGCAGTTCGTGATGAAGGACGGAAAGGTTTTCAGGAATGATGTTAAGTAGAGTCGTGCCTTGGCCGCGTGGATTGGATGCGTCTGACGCCCATTGGCACCTACTTAGTCGAAACTCGCAAATGCGGCTACCATCGTGCAATGCAGGCTGGCCGCACGAACTTTGGATCGTGATGAACGCGCTTGACAAGCGGGCTGCAAGGTTCATAATGCCGAGTCTCATTTGACCCGGCGGGACTAAAATCCGGGAAGGAGCGACGCATGACACTCCTTGAACTATGTGATCCTGAACCAGCGGCGGTAAGGCTCGACGCCAACGCCGCGGATGCCATCCGCATGATGCTCGAACGCCATGTGGGCGCAGTTAGCGTGATCGATAATGAACAGAGAGTCGCTGGCATTTTTACTGAGCGAGACGTGCTGAGAAAGATGTCACTCAGCGGCAAAGAACCCGCGCAGACCTCCATTTGCGAGGTGATGACAACGCCGGTGGAAATGGCTACGCCGGGCACGGCGCCCGGAACCGCTATGGCAACAATGGTCGAACGCCACTACCGCCATTTGCCGGTGGTAGACGACAGTGGCCACCTGCTCGGTATGCTTTCCATTCGGAACCTGTTGGAATGGCGAGTGGACGACCTTACCCAGGAACTGGACTCGCTCGAACAGTACATGACCAACGACGGGCCCCGAGGTTAGCTGTCCCCGCGGAAGCAAACCTTCGGGCCCAGTCTGTCATTGATTCTCATCACCGGCTCAAGCGTCTCCGCAATTCTTTTAGACGCGTGAGTTCCCAGATCTAAGCCGCCGTCCGTTCTACTCTCCGCTGTTCTATTCCGTCCAGCGCGGTCCAGAGTGCCTTCGCAGCATTTTCTGCAGCCATGAGCGCGTTCTCCGACCTATCCGGATTCTTTTCCAGCAGTTTCGCCAATTGCTGCCGCCAAACTCCCGAGTGATAAACGTCGGCGGTCGTGTGCAACGTGAAGTAGGCATACGTCTTCTCGTCGGCGCCATACAGCTCGCGCAAGCCACGGGCTTTTTCCTGGGCTACCCGGGGAACCTGCGACTCATAAGCATAGAACGTGGCAACGGCCTCCTCCGGCGACCCTTGCTGTGCCGTCCGGCTGAAGTGATCGATCAATGCCTTCACTTCCGCTATCGGCTGGTGTCCGCGCAAGTGACGATGCGCGCCCATGCCTTCCGCGAAATCAAGCCATAATTCGGCGTGAGACTGCTCGGGCGCGCCGAAGGCATCCTCACCGCCTCTTTCATCTGACATATTGGCGAGGACGGCCCGGCGCAACTCACCTTCCTGCAGGCGAATCCCAAACTCGGCAAGGTACGTTGGAAATGCTTCAACATGGTGATAGTAATCGCAGGCGTACTCGAGCAGATCTGCGCGGCTAAGCTGGCCCGCACTCCACGCCTTATAAAACGGATGGCATAGCAGA
>JBLNFC010000384.1:0-10580 GCA_050263355.1 Acidobacteriota bacterium | reverse complement strand
CAGCTTAGGTGTGAGTTCCCGAAGAGACTGTTCAGCTTGCGTGTCGCCGTTTTTCGAGGCCAGGGTCAGCCAGGTATATCCCTCCACGCTGTCCTGGCGAACGCCTCTACCTAACATGTAGGCCGTGCCCAGTTGAAATTCGGCACTTGGGTTTCCGCGTTGTGCCGCTTGCCGGAACCAGGTTATAGCGTCAGCCTCATTGGGCGGCACGCCATCGCCTTGAAGAAGTTTGAGGCCCCACATGTACTGTGCTGCTGGGTCGTTTTCCTTGGCTCGCTCGTACAGGGCTGAAATCTCTTGCGAAGTCGAGGGTGACGTCTGTTGCGAACTTCCGGAGTTGGGATGTGTGGTCCCGTTGCCGGCAATCTCACGCGTGGATTCCGGCGCGGATCGCGCCACCAATGACTTGAAACGGGAGCCAATTCGGCTGGCAAGTGAATTGATGCGGTGATCGGTCATCGCAACCGCAAAAAGTAAAGCCAGGACGATTAAAGCTTTCCACAGAAACTTGCCTCGTTGAGCGTCGGCCGCATCGTCGACGGGCGTGAGCGCCCCCATGACGAGTTTGTTGCGCCACTCAGTATCCACAGCTTCACCCTGATCCGCGCTGGCGGATAAATCCTCGGCTGGGGCTTGGGAGTTGTCCTCCGCAACGTTCTCCGGTGCGGATTGCGCGTCATTGGAGTCGGGGGCGGTGAGGTTCTGCGGGGGAGCTGTGTCGCGTGGAGGTTTGGGGTATGGATTTGTGTCGCACGGATCTGGGGAGAATTCGCATTCATCGCAGATTTCTTCCAGGCGGCGGAGACAAATGACGGTTGGTAGTCCCGGCCGTTTACACACGGATCCAGCAATTCCGGAAACCAGGAGAGTCGCAGACGCGACTTCTATCGCATGCACCAGCTGCTCGGTTGGGCAACCGAGGATGCCGGCAAGCTCAGTAGGAGTTCCGGACCATGCGAGTCCATGCTGCGCGAACCAATGGGAGACCTTCTCCAGCACAGCTGCATCGGCCGGGTCGGCTGTCGAGATCGGTCTCGCTGCCTCGTCGGACGCGAGCGTCATGGTGCGCCTGGAAACTTCGTCGATCACTTCAAATCCATCATTGGAATAAACACGGCGAGTGTGAACGCTTGATCGCGGCTTCTGCCAACGTAACCCGCTGTGCTGCGCTCAACCGAAGATTGAGCCAAGTATAGCTCACTTCGACAGCCATTCGAGAGCCGTTCGGGTAACAAAAAGCCAACGGGCCAGCTCTGGAATGAATCGAAAGCAGACGAGGTTGAGGAACTTGCGCTGCTCCGCTCTCAAATTCACGCCTCTGTTGGTATCGTTATTACTACTGGGCTGCACCCATCGAACAAAGAGCCCGACGGGCGCGAACTCAGGCCAGGTGAAGGACGCAACTGCAGCGCTCGACAGGGCCGCCCACGGTCCCAATACCATTCCTGATGCGGTGCTAAATGCAACAAAGTGCATCGTTACCATTCCCTCTTTGCAGGGCGGCACAGCCACCGTGAATGGCGCCGGGGTTGCGAGCTGTCGGGATGCCTCGAATCAATGGGGCGCACCTTGGCCCGTCACGTTTGAGGGGAACAGAAGTCAAGCACAGGCAGTTGATCTGTTCGTTCTAGTTCTGAACGACACTGGAATGCGGAACTTGCGATCAGGTCGCCTGCAGATTAGCCCATCGCCATCTTCCCTTGCACCTCTGGTGAGTACCACGCCGGTGCCGACGCAAGTCGACGTGTCACGGGAGTCAATGAGCTACGAGGCGGTCGGCGGGGTCCTTAGCAGCGGTCAAGCGAAGGGCGCTATTGCCGGTGCCGCCCCGGCGACAGCGGGCGCACCGAACCTCCTGGAGACCGGGCGGGGTCGCGCGAGCTATGAATCGGCTCTCATGTCGCTGTTCAATCGCATTGTACCGACCGGCATTGTGATTCACCATACAGCCGTGCTTCCCATGGCAACGGCGCCACCGGCGAACACAGGCGAAGTGGACCGCTATCACGAAAGCCGTGGATTCGAGATCGTCTGCGAGGGGCGTGTTTATCACGTGGCTTATCACTACTTGATATTGCCTGACGGCCGCGTGCAGGCGGGCAGGCCGGAGCGTTGCGAGGGGGCCCACGCCAGAGGTTACAACTCGTATCTGGGGATTTCCGTTGTAGGTGATTTCAGCAGCCGCGACAATCCTGGTGGGAGCAAAGGCCTGATTCGACCGAGCGAGGCGCAGATTGCCTCATTGGTTCGCCTTTGTCGCGAGCTGCGGACGCGGTACCGGATTCCCTTGCAGCACATTGTTCGGCACAGCGACATTTCCAGTACGCAGTGTCCCGGCGACCGCTTTCCCTTTGCCCCGCTGCTTGGGAAGCTGCAGGATCAATCGATTGCCGTACAGAAGAGCAACCGATGATGCGATGGAAAGTGATCCTGAATTCTGTTTTTCTAACAACTTTGTTCTTGAGTCCGCTGGCGGCCCAAAAGAGATCCGGGCCCCATTCCGCGGCGACAGCTTCGCGGCTTGAGCCATTCCGCTCATTTGCAATCCTGGATGGAAAGCTGTCGCTTCTTACCAGTCAGCAGGCGTCATTGGAAGCGAGTTTGAATGGACGCGCGCCAGAGTCCGGTGCGAGCACTCCAGCGCAGAGCCGTGCCAAGTTGCTCAACAGCATGCGCGTGACGAGCGCAGAGATAAGGAGGCTCACAGCCCATCTGCAAAGCCGCTATGCCAGGCAGCATCGAGCTTTCGGCGTGAAGATACTTAAACTCCTTCGAGCCAGAGCAAATGCTGTTCACCGTGACATTTACGTGGTGCAACGGGCACATACCGAGAGCAGTGCGCGAGTTGCCGACGAACGACTGGGAAAAGGGATCGTCGCACTGGTGCTGCAATTCCAAGCGGTCTCTGGCGGTTACGCGACAACGCAATGTGCTGCACAGGAATGGACCTGCTGCGAGCCAAAGCGAACGAGGGATTTAATGCCCGGCGTACAAGCTGCTTGCAGGTGGACGTGTTTACCGAATTCGAACAAGTGCACAGGGCTCCTCGGGCCGCGAATTCCAAGGAGCCCGAGATGAGTTAGTGCACAACAATTAGAACCGGATCAGATCAGGCAACGCGCAGCCAAGGTCATGCGTAGTCACGCGCGATGTCAGCTTCGCTCCGGCTGGCGAGTAAGGCTCGTTTCTCCTTGGTACCGCGAAGCACATTGCATGTAGACCATCAGAGCCAGCCCTTACATCGTTTGTGCCATTTACGAAGGGCAATGGGGAGCTTAGTGTTGTGCTTGAGCAGGAAAGAAATATCTGCTGTAGGCGGCCTTGGACTCTTTCGGGGGAGGGAGATCCAGGGCCGCTTTTCTTTTGCGCGAAGCCTGCCCAGAGTTCAGCCGTGGAAAGCCGTAAAGCTTCTGCTAATAGACCCTCGATGGCGGCTGGGAGCTAGCGCCCGATTGACCTCGTCGGGTACGGCACTTGTTGGCCTGAGTACTAGCACGATCTGGCCATTTGGTTCGCCAGCCAGCACTGCTCTAATGTTCGATGCATGACGAAAAAGAAGAACCCCGCTGCGGTACAGCTGGGCCGCAAAGGGGGCAAAGCTTCTGCCCAGAAGCTCACAGAGGAACAGCGCAAAGCGAAGGCCCGGAAAGCCGCGCGAGCGCGATGGACCAAGCCACCGAAATAGCAGCTTCTTACGTTAGCTATCGCCAGCTAACTTCCCTAGCAGATAGTGCCCGGCGCGCGGCAGCAACACCTAATTGTTGTCTTGCGGCCGGTGGAACGTAGGCGTCACGCGTCGCGCCCCACTGCTGCGCGGCGCCCGCTAAGATCACGCGCGGTACGTTTGGACTTCGCTCTTTTCAATACTCAACCACGAAAACAGGTGCAGGACCCTGGGGGAGCGTTCGGGCAAGCCGACAACGCGATCGGTGTAGCCCGCGCACGTCTCGCGGCGGTCCTGCACGCGCAAACATTATGCTCAGCGCTGAGCAATGTCAATGGCACTGCCATTTTTTTCTGCTGCGAACGTGCAGGACACGCATACGTTTTGCCCCGTTTTTATGCTGTTTGCTCGCTAGATGAATAGTGCGGATGTCTTGAGACGCAGCGCGAGCTTTCACACAATCCGCTAAACGTCGTATCAAAGGAGTTGCTTATCGTATGAATTGCGCCGGGTGCCGTAATGATGTGAATTCAGGTGGACGGCGTTAAAGCTCGCTCAGAAGAACTGGTAATACAGACGGAACCAAGGACTGTGGCGGTGTCGCCAATCATGCGCCCGATTAGTCTCGAGAAGAACTTGCTGTTCGGCTCTTTGCCACTTGGCATCGGCTTCTTCGGGCGTCATGGGCGCAAAGTCGACGCCTGACATGCGCTCGACCACATCCTTGCGTGCCCGAGCGAAGGCCCGAACTAATGGTGACGTTTCTTTGCCTTCCATAGGCGATATCCAACTTCGAAAGCTGGCAAACAACAACAATACACCATGTCCATTACAGCCCGGCGTCGGAGTCAGCACATGCTTTGCTCGCGACGGATATCTGGCGATTGAGAAACGGATGGGGTCATTCCCGGAACCAGATAGCCTTGCGGGCGTTCTCGAGCCGCCATCGGGTAGAAAATTGGCACTTCTAAGCGATGTGCAGTCGGCGTACCATCTCGAGCATGTCCCTTTCTCGCCGTTCATTCCTGACTGCGGCAGCCATGATTCCCTGGGCATTCAGAGCCGGTTCGTCCGTGCGCATTCCAATCGGACTGGAGCTGTACTCCGTACGCGACGCACTCCAGAAAGATCCCGAAGCTACGGTGCGCGCGGTCGCTGACATAGGATATGAATGCGTGGAGTTCTACGGTCCTTATTACGAGTGGACCGAACCCCAAGCCAAGCAGATGCGCAAGCTTCTCGATGACCTGGGGATCCGCTGTAACTCGACGCACAACGATCAGGAATATTTCAGCGCAGAGAAGATTCAGCATGCGCGCAACCTGAACCTGATTCTGGGCAGCAAGTATCTTGTGATGGCCAGCGCTGATCTGGGCAACGGTCCGGATAGGTGGAGAGCCCTCGCAGATTCGCTGAATGCCGCCGCCGAGCAACTTGATGCTTCTGGGCTGAAGGTCGGCTACCACAATCATGAGCCCGAGTTCACAGCTTTATCTGGTACACGGCCGATCGAAGTGCTCGCCAAAAACACGAAGTCGTCGGTCATGCTGCAACTGGATGTCGGCACCTGCCTGAAAGCAGGTTCTGATCCGGCGGCATGGATTCGTGCCAATCCGGGCAGAATCCGCTCTCTTCATCTAAAGGATTGGTCGTCGGATCCAGCGAAGGGATACAAAGTTTTGTTTGGAGAAGGCGATGCCGACTGGAAGCAAATCTTTGCTGCGGCCGAGAGCGTTGGTGGGGTCGAATATTATCTGCTGGAGCAGGAGGGCAGCCGGTTTGGAGAAGTTGAAACTGCCCGACGCTGCTTGCAGTCCTTCCGTGCCGCGCATGCCTAAGCGCGATATGTGAAAATTGCCGCAGCAAAAAGAGTGACGCTTACGTTCCTCTACGAAGCGCATTAGCACGCGGCGTCTCCGTTCGCGGTCTCTACACTTGTGCGACTCAAAGCACGAACCGCTACAAGACCGAGACTCTGCTGCATAAAGCTGGCACGATACATGGCAGCGTCAATCGATAACACGTCCGCGACACCCCTAAATGACCAATGGTCAGCCAATTCCATAATTCGTGAGGCTTGGTAGAACAACTCATGTCTGTTTGTTAGCATGCAAGGTCCGCAAGAGAAAGCGAGCCTTAATGCACGGAAGGCGGACCCTGCAAAAGCTCCTCACGCCCAAACCGTTTCGGGTGGCACTGCTGGTGACTTCTGGTTTAAAGAACGCGGAAATCGGCGTGATTCTGGGCACCACCGAGAACATGATCAAGAACATCCTGCGGGATATCTACGACCGGTCGGGCTGTTCGAACCGTGTCGAGTTAGCCCTATTGATGGTCCACGAGGCGGAAACGGGGATGTACGACGGACGGATCCTGGGTCAGGATCTGGCCACGCTTCGCAAGTTAGTTCGAGAACTCGACCGAGAGCTTTCGATCATCGAGCTGACTTCCGCCGGGGGCAACGGCAACTCCAGCCAAATCAGATATGCCGACGGGGTTGAGCATAACCGATAAGAATCGGCACACCGACGTCTGCGTCCGTATACAGCATTCACTCCGCCATACGTAACAGAGTTAAGATGTTCGTAATCGAGTCGGGAGTGATTTCCCATATCTTGTACGGACTCGCTCGCGCTACATTCGGCTGATCAATGCACATTCTTCACGTTGTCGGCGCGCGACCAAATCTGATGAAAGCGGCTCCTGTATTGCACGCTCTGGATGAGTGCGGGCAAGCGAAACAGACGCTGGTTCATACCGGGCAACACTACGATGCAAACATGTTCGGTGCATTTTTAGCGCAGCTGGGAATTGCGTCGCCCGACGTGAACCTTGAAGTGGGTTCCGGCAGCCACGCATGGCAGACGGCCGAGATCATGAGCCGCTTTGAACGGGTTGTGCTGGAGAAGAAACCGGATCTTGTCCTGGTGTACGGCGATGTTAACTCCACGGCCGCAGCTGCGCTTGTCTGCTCGAAGCTGTTGGTTCCGGTTGGGCACGTCGAGGCCGGACTCCGCTCTTTCGACCGTACTATGCCGGAGGAGATCAACCGGGTAATTACCGATCAAATTGCTGATTTGCTGTTCACTCCGTCCGAGGACGCGGATATCAATTTGCAGCGAGAGGGCATCGCGTCCGCGAAGATTCATAGGGTGGGCAACGTGATGATCGACTCGCTGGTGCGCTTGCTGCCCTCAGCTGAGAAGTGCAAGGTGAATGGATTCTCGGGTCAGCGGTACGCTCTGGTTACGCTGCACCGTCCGGCGAATGTCGACAACAATCAGGTCTTGCAGGCACTCCTAGAGTCATTGCGCGAAGTCAGCCGACAGTTGAAGGTCGTGTTTCCGGTACATCCGCGTACGAGGCAACGCATTGCTGATTTCGGAATTGATGTCGCGGATCTGCACTTGCTAGAACCCATGCCGTACATCGAATTCCTGGCGCTGCAGCGTCGAGCGGCAGTGGTCATCACGGACTCAGGCGGCATCCAGGAGGAGACCACGTACCTGGGAGTGCCGTGCCTCACGATGCGAGACAATACAGAACGGCCTGTGACGGTGACGCTGGGTACAAACACTCTGATTGGACAAGACAAGAGCAAGCTTCAGACGGAACTCTCGAAGATTATCGAGGGCAAGGGGAAGTCGGGAACAGTTCCGCCTCTCTGGGACGGCCACGCTAGTGAGCGAATTGCCCGGATCGTGCACAGAAGCTAGGTGACGGAGGGAAACAGACCTGCCAGCAAAGCCGGGGTCTGCTCATCCGATATGATGCATCATGATCTCTGGTTATCGCCGATGGACTTGGATTGTGTGGGCACTCGTGTTACTGGGGGCGGCCTGCATCGCTTTCTATCTCATGCGACGACCAATGCTGCGCGCGGCCGGACGTTTGCTCGTTGTCAATGAGCCTGTCGATTCGGCCGATGTCATTGTGCTGCCTGTGGACGCTGATGGTGGCGGGGTGCTCGAGGCTGCCGACCTGGTTCACAGCGGGCTGTCGGCGCGGGTGGCGATTTTCGTAGAGCTCCCGGACACTATCGTAGACCGGGAGTTCATGCGACGTGGCGTAAAGCATGAAAACGCGGCCGAACGCTCCACTCAAGAGCTGAACGCACTTGGCGTAAGCAATGTGGAACAGATCCCAACGCATGTGTCGGGAACTGAGGACGAGGGTCCGGCGCTTGCGGAATGGTGCGAGCACCACAGGTATCGCTCCGTCGTGGTGGTGAGCAGCCCGGACCATTCGCGACGGCTCCGCCGAGTGCTGCACCGCGCCACAAAAGATCATCCGACAAAAATCACGGTCCACAGCACGCGCTATTCACTCTTCGATCCAGATCGATGGTGGGAAACGCACGATGGGATTCGCATCGAGATCGAGGAATCTGAGAAGTTATTGCTCGACTTCCTGCGGCATCCGGTTCCGTAGATGGCTGGCAATCAGTGGGGAAAACGCTGCTTCACTTCCATCCTGATTCCGTTTTTCGGTCGCAGGGTAAAGCTGGGCACGGCGACGATGGGGTGATCGTCGACTACGCGCAAGGTGAAGCGTGCTGCAATCGTCGCAAGCAAAAGTACAGCTTCCATCATCGCGAAGCCCGCTCCGATGCACTGTCTTGGGCCTCCGCCGAAGGGGAAGTAGGCGAAGCGGGGCAACTGCTGAGACGCTTCACTGCCCCATCGGTCGGGTGCGAATTTATCAGGATCTCTGAAGAAGCGGGGGTCTCGCTGCAAGATCCACTGGCTCATGACGAGGTTTGCGCCGGCTGGAATTCGATATCGCTCCACCTCGAACTCTTTCGCCGCTTCCCGCGCAAGACTCCAGGCCGGTGGATATAGCCGCATGGATTCCTTGACGACACGCTCCGTGTAGATCAGGGAGGCCAGGTCGGCAGCGTTCGGCGCTCTACGGCCAAGCACGGTGTCGAGTTCCTGATGTAGTTTATTTTCGACTTCTGGATTTCGACTGAGCAGGTACCAGGTCCAGGAGAGGGCGAGCGCCGTTGTTTCGTGGCCAGCGATGAGAAATGTCAAAACCTGATCACGAACTTCCGTAGCGGTCATGGTGCTGCCGTCTTCGTCGCGAGCCGTTATCAGCATGGACAGGAGATCCTTTGAGTCGTGTTCCGCACGCGCCCGGCGCTTGCTGATGATTGCAGATACCGACTCGTTGAGTTGCCTGACGGCGCCACGGACTTTGCCCATGCCGGGCAGCGGCAGTTTGCGGGCAATGGGCGGAAGAAGGAGTCGAATTCCAGCGGTATGCCGCATCATGGTGTTTAACGCGTCTGAGATCGTCTCGGCATTTCCGGCTTCCACGCCAAAGAGTGTGCGCACAACGATGCGCAGAGTCAGGTTCATCATCTCCTGATGTACGTCGAGAATTGCTCCGTCGCGCCAATGCGAAAGCATCTGCTCCGCATAGTTGGTCATGATGGTGTCGTAGGATGCGACTCTTTCGCGGTGGAAGGCGGGTTGGGCGAGCCGGCGCTGTCGCTTCCATTCGTCGCCCTCACTGGTCAGCAGGCCGTTACCGAAGAACCAGCGACTATTCCGTACAACGTGGTCCTTTAGCAGGTTTGAGTGGTTGCGAACCAGAACCGTCTCGATCAAGTCCGGGCGGTTGAAAAAGTAAACGTGAATCCAGCCCGCTCGATAATAGAAGATGTCGCCGTATTCTCTCGCCCAGCGTGTCATCACCGTGAGCGGATCACGACTCGCGAGCGGCATATTGCCAATTAAGAAGTGGGGCTTAGGACCAGGAGGGCGTTGCATGCGTTTGCACAGTGCCGATGACTGTAGTGTATCGCAGCAATTAATGATGTCATCGTAGTTGCGGCGCCAGCACGCGAGCAACTTTCTTTAGCTATGAGTTCCGCCTTAGTTCACGTCCCGGAAGGTAAAGAACGACGCGACGCTTCCATGCCCAGGCTCCGCGATGTTTTGGGAGCGAACGCGGCAAACTGCGCATGGCGGAGCAATCGCTCAGCACGACTGCGCTTGTTAACGTGCGCTCAGCACCGGTTCGACAACCCGGAATTACGGGATGTTGGCGATAGCTTCGTTCGAGTAGGCGCTCTCGAGGGAATTCGTGCCCAGGGCGGTCACGACGTAGTAGTAGGTTTGGCCTGAGGCGACTGCGGAATCGTTATAGGCCGTCGATGGCTGCAGACCGGAGATTCGGGCGTAAGGACCCCCGGTTTGTGCTCCGCGATAGACAAAGTAGCCCTGAACGATTGAGGTATCCGGGTTCCAGGTGAGAGCCACTTGGTGTTGACCTGTTTGAATTCCGCTTCCGCTCCACTGCTCAACGGAGGGCGAGTTCGTAGCGTTGCTAAGGAACGAAACGGCCCCGGGTACAGTTCCAGAGGCTTGGGGTGCGAAGGTGACAGTGAACGGTACACTCTGCCCCGCCGGGACAGTAATTGGGAAAGTGATGCCACCCAGCGAGTAGCCAGTACCATTCCAACTCGCACTCGAAACCGTGATAGCGGACGCTCCGGCGGTAAGAGTTCCCGGCTGGCTGGTGCTAGCGCCAACGTTGACGCTGCCGAAAGTCATGTTGGCGGGGCTTACGGCGAGTTGGCCCGCCGACGGGCCCGGAGTCGGAGAGCTATTCATCTTGGTCACAGCGCATCCTGCTGTGAGCATGGTAGCCATGAGCACGATGCCAATCGGCAGCCATTGCCGACGCAAGCTAAGACTGAATTCCCCACGACAGTATTTCATCTTGTCGCGCGCTCCTCGAACGCATTGAAAACAAGGTCTGTGTATCTGCAGTCGATTGTTTCAAGCCTGGATTGAGGCGGACAAATAACCGAAGACGGTGCCCGACAAGCAGATATTCAGGCGCTAACGGGTCCAAAGCACAGCCGAGGCTTTGGTAATGTGTCCAACATAGTGAGCAGGAGCGC
>JBLNFC010000383.1:0-5037 GCA_050263355.1 Acidobacteriota bacterium | reverse complement strand
CAGAAATAGACAGCCCACGGCGATTCGCAAACCCGCCAGGGCGATCGTGTTTCTATTCGCGTTATCTTGGTCGGCCAACATGGCTACAGGATTGTAATGCGAATGGCCTCATTAGCCGATGCTTATCGCGGCCTGATCGAATCTACGCCTGTCTTCGCACCAGTCTTGTAATCGGGCATGTAAACTCAAATCCCTCAAGCTTGCTCGTCCGAATGCGCCTGTGCTATTGAAAAGAATCCGTAGAAAGGGATCTGGTGCATCGCACAACCATAGGTGACTTCGAACTCACCATCTTCTCCGACGGGAAATATCTCCTCGACGGCGGTGCCTTCTTCGGGGTCGTGCCCAAAGTCATGTGGGCGAAAAAGGTCAATGTCGATGATAAGAACCGCGTTCTCACCGGCCTCAACTCGCTCCTGGTGCGCACCGGAGATCGCAATATTCTCATCGAGACTGGCATCGGCAACAAGCTTTCCGAGCGCATGATCCGCTTCTACGGTCAACCTGCCGAACTGCGCGACAACATGAGCGCCGGAGGCATATCCCCTGACGACATAGACATCGTGATCAACACTCATCTCCACTTTGATCACTGCGGATGGAACACCATACGCACGAACGACCGAATCGTTCCCACGTTTCCCAAAGCGAAGTACTACGTGCAGGAAGGCGAGTGGCAGCACGCCTGCCGCCAATTTGAGCGCGACCGCATCAGCTACATCACCGACAACTACGATCCTCTGATCAACACCGGTCAAATGGAACTCTTGCGCGGCGACCGCGAGATTGTTCCCGGCATCTCTGTTCGAGTCTTCCGCGGCCATACCGCCCATATGCAGGCCGTGATCATTGCCGCCAGCGGTCGGAAGGCCTGCTATATCTCCGACCTGATCCCCACTCGCGCCCACATCGATCTCACCTGGGGCATGTCGTTCGATCTCTTCCCAATAGACACGATTGAAAGTAAGAAGAAGTACTACGCAGAATCAATTCCGGAAAAGTGGCTGACCGTTTTTACTCACGACCCGGAATTGCCCTGGGCTTACGTGGAACGAGATGCGGAGGGAAAACTGCTGGCGCAAACACTGCCCGAAGTGGCCTAACTCTTTACCGGGAAGACGTTCGAAGTTTCCCCGCCTTGCGGCCTGAGAACATTCCCATAACGCTCGTTTTGCTGCGTTTCCCGTTGTTCGCGGGCTGCACGATCTCAAAGATGTTTCCTTCACTGTCCTTCGGCATCAAGACCCACCCGTAGGGCTCCTCGGTCAGATCTTTCCAGAACTTTACTTTTTTCTTCCGCAACGATTCATGGTCCTTCTTGATGTTGGTCGTCGGCAGCGAGAAACTCGCTCCTTTACTACAGATCTCCGGACGCGTTTGCAGCGCCAGCACCGCTCCGCCCGTCTTGAACTCGCTATAGGTTGGCGTCTGGAATTTCAACGGCAACCCCAACGTCGAGCGATAAAAGTCGACGGCCCTCTGCATATCCCTGACCCCGATCAATACCATGTTTATCTTTTTATCCATGGGCAGCTCCCTGGAACTTTGAACTGGCAATATCCTCGTTCGATCTTGGATGCAGTTCTGCCTTGTCTTGTCCCCAATGAAAAAGCCCTGACCGAGGTCAGGGCCTGTCGCTGATTGGGAAGCGCTTCTAACGTCCTGCTGTCGCGCCCATCGTCTTCTGAGTTGACACCATGGACGCAATCATCTCGATCAGTACATCGATGCTTTGTCCTGTATCCAGGTTGGCGTCCACATAAGGGTGCCGCCCGCCATCCGCATGCATAACCAGGACGCGAGTTGCCCCGTTTGCCTTTTTCACCATGTAGGGGAGGTGGTGACGATCGTTTTTGCTGAGAGTCGGACCCAGCACCACCAGGTCGAACTTATCCTTGCCCAGAGCCTCTTGCACCCCTTTGCGGCCCACTGCCGTGGTCACCTCGTGGCCCACCTTTTCAATGTGAACTGCTTGCGATGCAACTACTTCCGCGTCACCTTCGCCGTACAGAATCTTCAATTTCCCCGATGGTTTTGTCATGATTCGAGCCAAGGTCCTTTCTTCGAACCCGCTCATCACCCTAACAAGCTACTTTCCCCCCGTGTAGGTAACTGAAGACCTAGACCAAACGGCCCGAAACCTTCCTGCCCGACCTTACCTGCTCACGGCTGTGCTCTGGGGATGGACCGCATCGCGCGTTTTGGATACCGATGCTGCAGGAGAGGAAATGCCGCGAGCATAAAATGCCGTGAACTCGGATGTCATCCTGAGCGAAGCGAAGGACCCATGCATCAACTCACGAATAGTCCCGAACTAAGACGCTCGCCTTGTGGTGGAAGAGCGGCGCTTTAGCGCCGCGTGAGTATCCAGAATGATTTGGGGCCTTTTAAGCCCCGCGCATGTGCTGCAGTTTGTCATTGCGAGCGCGCTTTAGCCGGAAGCAGCGGGTCCCAAAGAGTCTTGTCGTTCCGAGCAGGCTTCAGCCGCGAGGAATCTGCTCTCGCACGAGAAGCTAGTCCGATTCAAGGCGCTCGCTTTGTTCCTTCCGGAGAGGGGGTCAGATTAGACTTTCGCATCGCCGTGGAAGAGCGGCGCTTTAGCGCCGCGTAAGTATCCAGAATGAGTTGGGGGCTTTAGCCCCGGGCAATCAACTCTCAGGAGAACCCCACCTTGTGCTTCTCCCCCGAAATAAATCTAGAATGGCCATGTGCTGCGAATCTCGCTGCCATTCGAGCCCGAACGGGACGAAGCGATCTTCGCTTCTGTTCCCGCCGCCCCCGCGGTCTTCCTGCTGCGCAGTGACGATCCCCAAGCGGAACCCTATATCAGCAAGACCGCCAATCTTCGCCGCCGCTTGATGCGGTTGCTGGCAGCTCCCGAGGAGCGCAGCAAAAAACTAAACTTGCGCTCGCGTGCGAAAACAATCCAATACACGCCAACCGGTTCGGATTTCGAATCAGGATTCCTACTTTACCGCCTCTTGCAGGCGTATTTTCCGAAGACCTATGCCGCTCGACTCCGCCTCCGTCCTTCCATTCTGATCAAGATGCACATGGAAAATGCGTACCCCCGCGCCTCCATTACCCGCCGGATCGGGCGACTGAATGCAATTTCCAATTACTACGGCCCCTTCGCATCCAGGGCAGCAGCCGAAAGATTCGCCAACGATGCCCTCGATTTTTTCAAAATGCGCCGTTGCGTCGACGACTTGAATCCCGATCCAGCCTTCCCCGGATGCATCTATTCGGAGATGAAGATGTGCCTCGCCCCCTGCTTCAAGGGTTGCAGCGATCAGGACTATCACGCTGAGGTCGAGCGCGTGGCTTCTTTCTTCGACACCGCCGGAGGATCACTCGTCGACGAGCTCTCTTCGCAACGCGATCAGGCCTCAACCAATCTCGATTTCGAAAGTGCCGCCGCGCTACACGCCCGCATTGACAAACTTAAGCCCGTGCTCAGCCAACTGCCCGAAATTGTGCACCGCCTCGATCGTCTCTCAGGGGTGATCATCCAGCGTTCGTCTGAGCCGGAATCCGTCGCGTTGTTCCGCCTCGATTCCGGTGCGATTGCCGGACCCGCCACGTTTTCTGTCCAACAGCAACTCGCTCCGGCAGGAAAAGCTCAGTCGATGGAAGCGAGAGTGCTTGAGGCGCTAGCCGCCCTCGCTCCCGCCACCCCGACGAGTGCGAGCCACTTAATGGAACACATTGCCATTCTGAAACGGTGGTACTTTCGGGGAACGCGTATGGGAGAAATCTTCTTCGCCGACGAGAAGACCGGATTGCCGTTACGCCGCATCGTCAGGGGTACTGCCCGCGTATACAGGGGTGAGAAAGCCGAGACAGAATTGCCTGCAGCGCCCGTCCAGATTGCCGAATCTAACCCGCAGTGAACTTATGAACAACGATCCCGATAAATCTCTGCGCGAACAATTGGTCCAGCTATTAAATGGCGGTCACGCCCACGCCACCTTCGACGCTGCCGTCGAAGGCCTTCCCGCTGAATTGCGGGGCCAGAAGACAAGCAATCTGCCCTACACTCCCTGGATGCTGCTGGAACATTTGCGTCTCGCCCAGTGGGACATCCTCGAGTTCAGCCGCGATCCCAAACATCAATCGCCTGAATTCCCAAAAGGATATTGGCCGGCAAACCCCGAGCCTCCCAACCCTTCAGCGTGGGACAAGAGCGTCAACTCTTTTCGCGCCGATCTGAAAGCCATGCAGAAGTTGGTCAACGATCCGAAATCCGATCTCCACAAGCCGTTTCCTTGGGGTGACGGACAGAATCTCTTGCGCGAAGCGCTGCTGCTCGCCGATCACAATGCGTACCACCTGGGCGAGTTGGTGGTGCTCCGGCGTTTATTGGGAGCCTGGAAGAAATGAAAAACCACTTGTCACGGGGAATTCGCGTCAGAGATCGTAAGCCGCTGTCACTTTGTTACAGTCGTCTGTAAAACTTCAACGCTCTCGTCTGCAAACTTCTTGTCGCTCTCATCGGCGCCCACCAGTTCGAATGAGTTGGTAGTCGCCGCTTTCCCTTTTTCCACGCTCGTAATCACGTACGAGCATCCGATCCAGTGCGCCTCAGCCAAGTCGGTTTGCGACCAGCGAGCCGGATGGTCAGGATGCGAGTGGTAAAACCCGACAATATCCAGCCCACGCTCCCGGCCTTCGCGCTGAATGCGCACCAGTTCCTTAGGATCGATGTGATAACGATTATGCGGAGAGTCGTTACGCGTGTTCCCACAGCGCGCCGCGGACGTCACAGTCCGCCCATCTTCATCCATGGCTCCGAGCAGCACCCCGCAACACTCGTGCGGATACGTCTCTTCGCCATGCCGGCGGATCGCGTCGTAATCGTTTTGTGAGATTTTCAACATGGAAAATGGAGATAACAAGATTTCAGATCGGAACTTTCATGATTTCCGAATTGAGTAATCTACGAATTTAGGATTTAGGCCATTGCAATGGCCAAGGTCCGCGATCAGCTGCCCACCCTCAAATTCGCAACCACAATTTTCTAAATTCCAAAATCTC
>JBLNFC010000382.1:0-4032 GCA_050263355.1 Acidobacteriota bacterium | reverse complement strand
ACTTGGAGCGGGGACCGCATCAAAATCTCTGAGTAATAAGGGTTTATAGGGAAGATCCTGAGCGGTAAGGACTTAACGGCACCCGGATAGGTTTGCATGTGAGCTATGAATTTAGTATTGCGTTATAGCTATATGAAAAGTCAAGAGAGTTGGGTTAGAAATCGTGCAGTGCTTCCCGGATCAGGAATAAGTGGCGATAGCCAGATAGTTGGCAATATAGGCTGAATCTTACAGCGTCAACAAAAGCAGAAGGCGTGCGCCGGGGTCTGCGGTCCCCGGTTGCAAAGAAGGCAAAGCTGGCCATAATGCGGAATTGAGCTTCTCGTGGATCGGTCAGACTAGCTTCGGCGTCCAGAGCCCGACGTCATCACTCTCGCACGCACAGCGAGATGTAACCGCAGAAGCCCACATATTCGCAAAAAGCGCGAATGTGCGGGGCACGCGGCATCCGGCGGAGAGAATTCCCTGCGATCGTCGAAAGGGCGCGAACGGGCATGGGGTCCTTCGCTTGGCTCAGGATGACAGAGTAAAAGAGGCGGGTGGTTGACGGGGCTTCGCAGGGCCGGTGAGGAGCACTCGGGGGCTAAAGCCCCGCTCAGCTCGGTCGCTCTGGCGCGGCCCTGAAGGGCCGCTCTTCCACGGACGCGCAGTGCATGAGTTCTTCGCTTCGCTCAGGATGACAAGGAAGAGAGAGGGGTCAGGCGACACTCGACATTCCCAGGTTAGCGTCGAGCGAAGGGATGCGGAGTTGGGCATGGTGCATAAACAAGAGTGCGGAGAGAATTCCCTGTGATAGTCGAAAGGGCGTCAACGGGCATGGGGTCCTTCGCTTCGCTCAGGATGACAGAGTAAGCCACAGCAGAGCGGCACTGCTCGTGGAGCACGCATCACCTGGAGCTGGCAATCGGATGAAGGCGCACACAAAGACAACAAGGGAGCACTCTCGTGCTCCCTTTGTCCGTTTCGTGCCCCAGGTCGCGGCTGTTCTTTGGCGCTGACCTGGGACGCTCCGCTTACTTGCTCGAATCGCTCGACTTCATTTCCGCTTGCGAAGTCTCGCCATTGAGAGACAGCGCGTACTTCTTTCCGCCGAACCGAATCTGGTTCAGCTGCCGGGTTCCGTCGGCGCTCTTCGAGACCACAGCCGAATCACCGCTGGCCTTCTGCTCCAAGTCGACCAACTTTGCCGGCGCGGTGGCAAGCACCTTGCTGCCCTTCATGATGTTGAGCTGCACATCGGATCCGCTGCCTTCCCATTTCAACTGGTATTCGCCTGCTGGTATCTGTTTGCCATTCACCTGCACCGGGTCGAATACTTGCAGCGTGCCTTTATGTGCGCTCGCAGCGAACGCGCTGGTGGTCAACACCAGGGCGATTGCCAAACTGACCAACTTGGAATTCAACGAAAGCTTCATCACCGCTCCTTTTTGCCCGTTACGTCGGGAACCGTTTGGGGCGGCCCGCCTGCGCCATCCGCGAGCTCTTGCCTTTTCTCGCAAATGGCCTAGAATGCATCGCGCGGGGTTAAACGAACAGAGCTCGGGCCGCAAGGCTTGACGCTATGCTCCACCGGGGTTCGTGCTCGCCTGGGCCGCCAAACCGTAGACGGGAACGATCCCCTTAACCCCTCAAAAAACTGTTTTAAGAACCCGCAATAATCCTGCCGTGATTTCTTGTGCTGCCGTGTTGCCAACCACTGCAAATACGCCGTTGATGTTTGCGAAGTTCCATAAAGTTTCGCGTTGTCATTTGGACGAAGAGCGAAGATCACGGTTAGCATCGGGAACCGTGATTACACACTCCGAAGACACCGCTGAACGCTGTTGTGAACTGTCTAGTGGGGAATTAGCGAGGAGAGATTACTAGTGGTTACCGCGATGTAAGGAGAACAACATTGTCACGAACAAGAGTGCGGAGAGAATTCCCTGCGATAGTCGAAAGGGGCGCGTACGCGCACTGGGGTCCTTCGCTTCGCTGAGGATGACGGAGTAAAAGAGACGGGTTGGTTGACGGGGCTCTGCAGGTTAGGAGCACTCGGGGGCTAAAGCCCCGCTGAATAAGCCCTCTGACGCGGCCCTGAAGGGCCGCTCTTCCACGAAGGCGCAATAGCAATCTTGTAGCGTGCTCACGGAATTGTTAGAACCACTTTCCCGTAGTTCTTTCCCTCTATCAGTAACTGGTATGCCTCATGCGCTCGGTCCAGAGGGAATGTATGCCCGATGACCGGATGCAGTTTGCCCTCGTCCGCCCACGCCGAGAGACGCTTCCATGCATTCGCCATCAGGTCGCGGTTCTTGGAGAGCTGCGTGAGCCACAAGCCATGCACGCTTGTTCCTTTGGCGTAAAGAATTCGCGGATCAACCTGTGAGGGTTTTCCGGTCGCGGCGCCATAGGTAATGACTCGTCCGAAGTCGCGAAGACACCGCACGCTTTTTGTGGTGTGCTCACCGCCTAGCATTTCAAAGACGGCGTCAACGCCTTCGCCGTTCGTCATCTCGCGTATCGCCGCTTCGTAATCCGTGCGTTTGTAATTGATGCCATGATTCAGTCCGAGCTCTTTGACGTGATCCAGCTTCTCATCGGATGACGATGTGCCGTAGGTCTCCACCCCGAGCACCTTTCCGATCTCTACCGCGGCGGTTCCCACCCCACCGGCAACGGCATGAATCAGAACCCGCGGGGAGGAGGGTGGGGATGGCTCCGCTAATCCAGCTTTCCAATACGCAAAGTACGCAGTGAAGAAATTTACGGGAAACGCCGCCGCTTGTACCGAGCTCCATTGCGCAGGCACCGGCCACAGAAGATGAGGCGGGATCGAGATCTGTTCTGCGAATGCTCCCCATTGTGTGTAGCCCATTACGCGGTCGCCGCTGGCCTGTTCCACTCCTGCAAATTCTCGACCGGCAACCAAGGGCGGTTTCGGTAATCCTGGATAGCCTCCTGCGGCGGTCAGAACGTCCGCGAAGTTCAAGCCGCCGGCTTCGGTCTTGACGATTACCTCACCAGCAGCCTGCCTAGGTTCCGGGACGTCCCGCATTTCAAGAGCCTGCGGCCCGGAGAACTGCGGAATGACGAGGGCTCTCATGCGGCTCAGTGTACCAATCTCGTGCGTACCCCTGCCTGAGCAAGTCCGAGGCTTGGAGAGCATCTGCTCATGCATTGCGTCGGTCCATTGCGGGACAGAACGGGCGTTGGTAGTTGCCTTTTCCCGATGCCGGGGTTTCGGCAGAGGTATATACTTCAGTGGGAATTTACTAGCTTCTTCCAGCGTTTTGGCTGGATCGCGGAGTCTGATCATCGAATTAATATAGAGACTCCGTTCTTAGATCGCTGGTCTCAGCCTGACAGGGGCCAGCGCGAGATGAGCCTTGCTGCTCTTCCTTCATCGCAGCCGGGCTTACTCGGGGAGGCCCGCTGTGGACTTAGTATTAGTACGACTGCTCTTTATCCTCTTTGTAGCCGTCACTTGTTTCCTCATTCAACCTTTCGGTCGTCCAGCCCTGCAGGACGCCGGCATTGGTGTGCTCTTCGGCGTTGCCATCATCATCTTTGAGTGGCGACTGCGCATGATGAGCTTGAAAAGACTGATTGGGGCAGCGATCGGCAGTGTGCTCGGGATCGTTGGCGCGTACCTGTTTGCGCTAGTCATCCAAAAGAGCATCTCGCCCGGTCACACCCAAAGCTTCCTCATGCTCATGGTCATGCTCCTGATGGCCTATGTAGGTCTGGTGGTCGGTGCCAACAAGGGTGAGTTGCTGAACCTTGCTGCCTTGGGTGGCATTTTCGGCGGGGAGAAGTTATCGAAAAAGAGCTACAAGATTCTCGACACCAGCGTAATTATCGACGGCCGCATCGCCGATATTGCCGAAACCGGGTTCCTGGACGGCATCCTAGTGATCCCGCAATTCGTTTTGCGCGAGTTGCAACTGGTCGCCGACTCGGCCGATTCTCTCAAGCGTAATCGTGGACGTCGAGGGCTGGATATTCTGCAACGCCTCCAGAAAGTCGCCTCCCTCAATATCCAGATTGTGG
>JBLNFC010000381.1:0-2962 GCA_050263355.1 Acidobacteriota bacterium | reverse complement strand
GCCTGCTTGCCCCGCGTGCTCATCAGAAAGAACTGGAACTGGGCTGCCACATTCAAGCTGATCTGCCGGATCACGTTTTCGGTGATCCGATTCGTCTGCGACAGATCGTGATTAACCTTGTGAGTAACGCCATCAAGTTCACGGACCAAGGTGAGGTAATGCTGCACGTTGAGCGACAAGACCAAAGTGAGTCGACGCTCGGTTTGCATTTCTTTGTGTCAGATACTGGCATTGGCATTCCGGTAGACAAGCAGCAGACAATCTTCGAGGCATTCGAGCAGGTGGATAGCTCGACTACTCGCAAGTATGGTGGAACCGGATTGGGGCTCTCAATTTCTGCCGCATTAGTGAAGCTGATGGGTGGAACGATGTGGGTGGAAAGCAAGGTGAGACAGGGAAGCAAGTTTCATTTCACAGTGGTGTTGGAACTGAAAAAATCGGAACCGGAAGCCCTTCCCGCCAAAGGAAGTGAAGAGCTGATCGATTTACCGATCTTGGTGGTTGATGACAATGCTTCTAATCGACGAATCTTGAAGGAAATTCTCACGAACTGGCACATGAAGCCGACACTGGTTAACAGCGGACCTGAAGCGCTGACAGCGCTTGAGACGGGAAAGTCGACAAATAGCTTCGCCTTGGTGCTACTCGACGTCCACATGCCTGACATGGACGGTTTTGCCGTGGCGGAGCAAATCAGGAACAGCTACAAGCACCAGGCGATCAAACTTGTTCTATTGACCTCGGCATCGAGGCCCAGCGACGTTGCCCATTGTCGCGAGTTGGGAATATCCGATTACCTCAGCAAACCTATCAAGCAGTCCGAACTCTTTGACGCAATCGTTACGGCGATGGCTGAACACGGTCGGAAACCTGAGCGGTGCGAGAGCGCATCAGCTTTCATCCAGTCTTCCGAGCGCTCGTTGCGAGTTCTGCTCGCGGAGGATAATCCGGTAAACCAGACATTGGCCATGAGGATCCTGGAGAGGCTTGGCCACAAGGTGCAGGTCGTCAACGATGGCAAGGAGGCCATCGAACAGGCTCAAGCGGAGGATTTTGATCTCATATTTATGGACATACAGATGCCCGAGATGGACGGGTTGGAGGCAACAATGGCCATCCGTGCTGCAGAAGCCGGCACCGGAAAGCATGTAGCGATCATCGCGATGACTGCGCATGCAATGAAAGGCGACAGGGAGAAGTGTCTCAGCGCCGGCATGGATGGGTATCTTTCAAAGCCGATTCGAATTGACGAATTGAAGCAAGCAATCTCTGCGTTAGAGAAAACACGAAATACGAGTCAACCTCCCGAGCAGAATTCATTTCAGGCAATTGGAAAACTCGAGTTGCTTCTCGATTCGGTCATGGGAGATCGAGCTCTCCTCGTAGAAATGGCCGAGCTATGGCTTGTAGATAGCGCAAAGCAAGAAAGGCAGATCCGAGAGGGGCTTGATTCGGGCGACGCGATGATGGTTCAGAAGGCGGCTCACGCGCTTAAGGGCTCGGTTGGAACATTTCAGGCCTCCGCCGCCCAGGAAGCCGCGAGGCAATTGGAAATGCGTGCGAAAGATGCTGACCTGGTCGGAGCGAGAAAGGCGTTCGAAAGGCTTTCGACTCAAATTGATCTGGTCAGGCAGGATCTTCGCCGGCTCGCACAATCGCCCGGTGTCGCTTTGCAATGATCCAGGAAGTGAACCAGGCTTCTCCTCTCAACCGGCGCTTTTGCCGCAGAAGCATGGTGTACCTACCCCCTGTACGGATCGTCGGCAAACGGCAAACCTTCCAGAACTGCAAAGCCCCTTAGGGGCTCGGCTCGATCCCGATGCGATCATTGACTGCGGACCGAATTCGCTGCTTGCAGCCGAGGTAGCGCTCTGTCGTTTGTACCGATACGTGCCCCAAGAGGAATTGGATCTGCTCCAACTCACCTCCCGAGGCATGGCAGAGCCGAGCGCAGGTTCGACGCAGGTCATGCGGCGCTAATCTGGCTATGCCAACGGTCTTCGCGGATTCCTTCACGATGTGCCACACCGCTTTTTCTGTGATCCCCTCTCCCCAGGCTCTCCCGACCTTGTTGACTCTACGGAACAGTCTGCCCCGATCAATCGCGGCTGCAATCAGCCACTCGTTCAATTCGTTGCGTACCCAGTCAGGCACCGGAACAGTTCGGATGTGACCTCCCTTACCAACCATATCCACAATCGCCCAGTGCTCCTCGCGCTGTTGTAGATCATCCAATCTCAGAGCTACGGCCTCATGCCGTCTCAATCCGCACGCCAGCAGCAGCGCAAGCAGGGCACGGTCGCGTTTTCATTTCAGGCGTTGATAATCGGGTGCGTGCCATAGTGCCTGGCCCTGCTCGGCTGTTAACCAGTTCCCGAGGCGCACACCGATCTTTTTCACACCTTTGACTCTGCGAATTCCGGCTGCCAGGTCGGCACTCAGGAGACCGCAATCGGCCGCTTCGTATGCAAGACGTCGTACTGCGCCAAGACGAAGGTTGATTGTGCCCGGTGCCAGTTGCCGCGATTCGAGGTGAGAGCGATAACGCAGGACTACAGTTCTATTGAGAGCCAAGCGCGGTTCTGAACAATACCAGTCTACGAACTCATCTATGGCATGACGATAGCCCCGTTGAGCGTCCGGGCTGGTCAAGCTGTTCAAAACTGCTGTTTTTGCGTGCTCAAGATCGGGCAGGCGCAGAACGGACTTTGTGGTAGTGCGTTTGTGTCGTGTGTGTGGCTTGCGCTTCATGACCGTTGGCCTCCATGTCCAACGGTCAATAATCGAGGTGGTCGCGCACAGGTAGGTTCAGAGTGGCCCGTCACTCGGCAGCTAGTACTCTAGGTAACTGGAACCCGACTCTGAGCCGGGCTCCAGTCTAAGTCTTTTCAGGCTATGTGCGTTAGGCAACTTCGCGAACAACGGACTTATCGGCCTTTTCGGAACTTGCTTCGCCGGTGGA
>JBLNFC010000380.1:0-11438 GCA_050263355.1 Acidobacteriota bacterium | reverse complement strand
GCTTCTCGCCGCCCACGGAAGGTAAGTACACGATCACCTGCGCTCCCGTCGCGCGCCCAATGGACTGCGGCGTTTTCAAGTCGAAGTAGGGCTCGACCAGGACTACCTTCGCATTCTCACGTTTCATGAGCTGAATGAGTTCAAGAGTGTGACTCGGCGTTGGAGGAATACCCGGCCGTGGCTCCACGTAGCCGATCACGTCCAATCCAAAGTGTTGAGCGAAGTTGGGAAACGAGCGGTGATAGGTGACCACTTTGCGCCCACGATAAGGCTTCATCTCGCCATCCCACTTCTGTTCCGCAGCTGAAAGACGCTTGTCGAAGTCCTGAAAGCGCTGCTGAAAGTAAGCCGCGTCTCCAGGATCCAGATCACCCAGCTTGCCCGCAATGCCTTTCGCAATCCGCCGGCCATTGTCGGGATCGAGCCAGTAGTGCGGATTGCCGAGGGGATGGACATCGCCTTCAGCACGGGTCACTGTGCCTTGCGGGATCTCCAGAATTTGCGCGAACTGCGACGCGTCCAAATAGCCGCCGGCACCCACCTGTATCCTGGGATTCCCGCTCTGCGTGATCAGCGGGGGCAACCAGCCGATTTCCAGTTGCAAACCCACAGAGATCAACAAGTCAGCCTGACGAAGCTTAAGCAGAAAACTGGGCTTCGCTTCCACGAAGTGTGGATCCTGATAGCCCTTAGCGATCGAGTCCACATTCACCTTATCGCCGCCAACTTCCTGGGTTAGGGCAGCCATATCCGTCGTAGAAGTCACTACGTTCAGCTTCTTGGCATGGGCCAGGGTGGGCGAGAGAAAACCTAGCGCCAGCATTGCCAAAGCAAAACCAGCAATCCAACGGGAACAGCTCATTACACGTTCCATGTCTCTCCTAGAAAGGATGTGCGCCATGCGCACCCAATGAGAACATCACCTGCATGAACAATTCGTGTGCATCGATATTACCGGGATATCTCGTAAAACGATACTGTCCGCGTATCTGGCTGAACTCGCTGGGCCAGTAAGTCAGAACGGCAGAGAAGCCTTTATCAATCAGACTGGCGTTCTCCGCTTCTCCGGAGCGGTCGAAGCGTCCACCCACAAACCAGCGGCGCCCCAACTGGTAATCAGCTGAAGTATAAAAGCCAAAAGCTCGCTGCTCGAACGGAAGCTGCTGGCGCTGGCTCCAGATGAACTCCCCGCGTCCCACAAATGAATGATAGATGGATCTCCGTAGCGGCTTCCAGCGTACCGTGGCATCGATCCCGTACAGGCGGGTTAGGAAGTTGGCGCCGGCAGAATTATGTCCCTGTGAGTAGGACGCACCCAGATCAAGATTGGTTGACTCGGTAATGTCCTTAAACGCGCGCAGATGGCCCAGGGCGCTTACATCATCCTTCGTAGTCGCCTGAAATAAAGGATGTTGCTGGTCGCCCGAGTCGCCGCGGAAGAGCTGTCCTGTCAGCTCCATAAAGATGCCCTTGGGTGCCGGCAAAATGCGCTGCACCGAGATGCCGGCGTCATTCAGACCATCTTCGCCACCGACCAGATTGTTGTTCACGAGAGGGCGATCGACCCAGGGCAGCACGTGGTTATGCATCGTGTTTACCTTGCCAAAGGCGCCTCTGAATTTGCCCACTTTGGCCACAAACCCGGCCGGCAAGGCCGTCAATGTTATGTATCCCTCCTCCAAATTAACGCCTTCTTCGCCGAATGAGAGGAAGAAGTCTCCCCGCGCGTAGGGATCGATAATCGCCTGAACACCGAGCTCCGATTCATGCATTTGTAGCGAGGGCGTCGGATTGATGGGATTATGCCCGACGCCCGCAATGAAGTCGCCGATCATACTCATGTCGGGATTCAGCGCCTTGGCAGCGCTGCCGCCAGCGCCTCCCAGCGTGGTTGCCTGTGTAATACCTTCGCCAGCGCTTGGAACGGATCCGGCCGGCGGTACAGGAGTGCCTTGGGGTGCGGTCGCCTGCGCAGCAGCTCCTGCAGCTTGCGTTGTCGGTTCTCCAATGCTCGGGCCTTGCGCGCTTGCAGTGCCCGCTGTTGGCGGAGCTGTTGCTGGAGCCGCTTGCTGGCTCTTCAATATACGAATCTGCCCTTCCAACGCGATGACTCGATCCTCTAAATCGCGGATCTTGTGCATAACGGCTGCATTGTCAGCCTGATCAGGCGACGCGGTAGAAGGAGAGGATTGCTGAGCAACGAGCGGAACTGCGAACAAGACTGCGTGACCTAAGAACCAACACAAGGGGCGTCTCATGCGGATGTTCTCCTGAATTTACAAATCATAATCTGGAACTGCCTCAGCGGTGTTTATGAACCGGGCATACGCTGAACTGGAACGAAGGTGTCGTCGATGTGCCGTTCGGCCCTTGGCGAAGGCTTCATTATTGGCGGGAACTGGACATCCACTTTGGACAATACGGCCAATCAAAGATGAGCGAGCTAGCGGGTGCCGTCGACAATGGGGTAGATGCAGGCTGCGCTAATTTGGCAGCTAAGATCCAGATGTCGCGTCGAAAACCTTGCCGGATTCGTTTGGCTCAGGCCGCAGCCATTGAAGACGACTGTGGAATGGGCAGACGGACCACGATCATGGTACCTCGTCCGTGATGAGCGGATTCGATTTCGAGGCTTCCGCCCAGCTGCCGAATGCGTTCGCGCATCCCCCGGATGCCCACTCCAACTGTACCGCTGGAGATCATCTCTGCCCTCTTATCCTGGGGTATGCCTTTGCCCTCATCTTCTATCTGCACGCGAACCGCCTTTTCCGAGCGAGCAAGCCGGATCTTGGCGATAGGACTTCCGGAGTGGCGATGGATGTTAGTCAGGCATTCCTGGACAACACGGAAGATGGTTGTCTCCAACTCTCGGGGCAATCTGCCGAAGTCATCGGCCAGGTCAAGATCGACTTCAATCCCGCTGCGTTCTACAAATCCCTGAATAAACCAGCGGAGAGCCGAGGATAGTCCGGCCTCATCGAGGAGCGGCGGATGCAATAAATGTGAAATGGTACGGATCTCTTTGCTCATGTCCTGCACCATGGCAGCGCTGTCCTGAAGCGTGCGCACAGTGTCGGAAAGCTTTTCGATATCGGCTTGAGACGTGGCAAGGTTCATCGCCAGCGCCGCCAGAGTCTGGCCTACGCTGTCGTGCAATTCGCGCGCAAAGCGTCGCCGTTCCTCATCTTGCAGTTGCAGAAGTCGCGCGGTCAGCTCGCGCAGACTGTGGTTCGCATTGTCCAATTCAAGGGTGCGCTCGCGAACACGATGCTCCAATTCTCCTTGTGCAACTTGCAACGCGTCCATCTCTCGCCGCCAAGCTTCGGCTATCGCGATAATGATTCCCGAGGACAGCGCGAACGTAAGAAGCCCGAAGAATTGCACTCCATTCAAGACGTGAAACGAATGTACGGGAGGAATAAACAGGTAGGTTGCGGCCGCAAGGGCAAGAATCGTACTCACCACCGACGCTCCGATACCGCAGTACCAGGCAGCAAAGGCCACCGCCGGGAATAGCGTGACGTACGGAATCGAGTCGCGGAGAAGTGGATTTAGTAACCAGCGGACCAGAACGGCAACCGCCATCACCAAAAGAGCGATGGTATAGCGCACAAGCTGTCTGGGAATTCGACTGGGAAATGCAAGACGGGTCCACATAATCTGTTCTCGACTACAGACTTCTAGAATCCGCCGATGACGAGGAAAACTTCTTCCTATAAAGTGGCTACAGAACGGCAGGTACGTCTGCAAAGCTTATCATGACAAACGGTCAAGATGCATTCATATTGAGGGCGTCTTTCCCCCAGGCCACCGTTGCCTCTTGCAACAAGAGCCCCGTGTAAGTTATTGATGCCTTTCGTGCTTCACCGCTTCATGGAGACATGGCAATCCTGCTGGTATTACAATCTCCGGGCGAACAACGGTCGGAAGTAGCTTATGTTTCTTCAACCCGAGTGACCCAGAGCTCGAGTTCCATACCGGATTCGCTCGCAACCGGAGTTTCCTTGATGACCAGATCCGCGCATTCGGTAGCGTCGCCTCGCGTTGTTTGCATCCAGGATTTCCGTCCCTTGGCTCGTCGCCGTCTGCCCAAGGCCGTTTTCGACTACCTCGATGGAGGCGCCGAAGGGGAAGTTACGCTACTGGAGAATTGCCGGGCCTTCGCAGAGGTCACATTCCGCCCTCGCCATGCCGTGGACGTAACCAATTGCGATTTGCGGACGCGCGTACTTGGCCTGGATTTGTCCATGCCCTTCCTGCTCGCTCCCGTGGGTTACAGCCGCCTGATGCATCCCGACGGTGAAGCCGGCGCCGCACGTGCGGCCGGAAATGCTGGAACCGCCTATATCCTCTCCACGATCTCAGGCCACAAATTGGAAGACGTCAAGGCCGCGTCGTCAGGGCCGGTCTTTTATCAACTGTATCTCATGGGTGCTCGCGAATCTGCAGAGGCTGCAATCACCCGAGCCCAAGCTGCAGGATTCTCAGCTCTTGTGGTCACCATCGACACAGCTGTTTCGGGCATGCGCGAGCGGGACTATCGCAATGGCATGAAGGAACTCTTAACCGGCAGCGTGTTTGAAAAATTGCCATTCGTCTGGCAAATCGCGCAGCGTCCTCGTTGGCTCATCAATTTCTGGCTCGATGGCGGCTTGCCCAAGTTGCCGAATGTCGTCATTCCGGGGAAAGGTCCCATGGAGTTGCTGGACGTAAATGCGGCTCTGTCGCAGTCGGGAGTCACTTGGGAAGATATGAAGTGGATTCGCACCCTGTGGTCCGGGCCGATTGTCATCAAAGGTGTTCTCACAGGAGATGATGCGCGCCGTGCTGTTGATGTTGGAGCCGCCGCTGTCGTGGTCTCGAACCATGGGGGACGCCAACTCGACGGCGTTTCCGCAACATTACGCGTCCTTCCCGAAATCGTAGCCGCTGTCAATGGGCAAGCAGAAGTGCTCATGGATGGCGGCATCCGCCGCGGGACTGATATCGCCAAAGCCATTTGCCTCGGCGCTCGCGCCGTACTTGGGGGGCGAGCCTATGCTTACGGACTTGCCGCTGCCGGCCAGGCGGGAGTGGCTCGCGCTCTAGAAATCCTACGCGTGGATCTGGAGCGCACACTAAAGCTACTCGGTTGCCGCTCCATCACAGAACTTAACCGGTCTTACGTCGATGTGCCCCGAACCTGGCACGAACTGACCCGAGTTGCCAATCTTTAGTTGACGTCACGGCGCCACCGATGAAAGTGGCTGCTAGGCAAGCGAGTAAGTAGTGCGCGGCTTTGCTCAACATGACACCCCTAGAGTTTTTTTCCAACTCTGGATGAATGAAGGAGATCGGGTGCACTGGACCCAGGTGTACGATCCTTTCGGTCGCTGGTGGTTGTCTACCATCGTTGCAGCGCTCCCCGTTGTCGTACTGTTCGGCCTGCTCGCCGGATTGCGAGTAAAACCGCATTGGTGTGCGATTGCCGGTGCGCTAACCGCTGTCTTGGTGGGCATCGTCTTCTTTCACATGCCCGTGGTGCTGGCGATGGTCAGCTTCGGCTACGGCGTCGCTTTTGGCTTACTCAAGATCGCTTGGATCGTGCTAGCGGCGGTCTTTCTCTACGACATCTCTGTCGAAACCGGTCAATTCGAGATCATGAAGGAATCTGTCGCCGGGATCACTGGCGATCGCCGGCTTCAGGTACTGCTTGTCGCCTTCTGCTTCGGTGCGCTCATTGAAGGTGCAGCAGGATTCGGCGCCCCGGTTGCGATCGCAGGAGCATTCATGATCGGACTCGGCTTCCGACCATTTCATGCCGCGGCGTTGAACTTGATCGCTAACACAGCCCCGGTTGCATGGGGAGCGATTGGCACACCTGTGCATACGCTCGCCGCCGTATCTGGACTGTCAGAATCGGATTTGAATGCGATGATTGGCCGCATCCTCCCATTGACAGCGATTCTCGTTCCACTGTGGCTGGTGCGAACACTGGTCGGTTGGAAAGAAACCTTTGAGGTGCTTCCTGCAATTCTGGTCGTGGGCATTTCGTTCGCTTTAACTCAGTATCTTTGGTCGAACTACGTAGACAGTAATCTCGTCGATATTGTTGCCGGTGCGGTCTCAATCGTCGCCACCCTGCTCTTTCTTCGATTCTGGAAACCGAAGCGGATCTGGCGGTTCAACTACGACGCCAAAGAGACATCCGTCCCACCGCCTTCAGACGAGGTTCGCGACGACATGGGCGGAGCGTGGCCGCCGACAACTTTCGATGGACATCTCACGACGCGCTCTTACTCGAACGCACAGATCACGCGAGCGTGGATGCCTTTCGTGATCCTGTCAGTGTTTGTCCTTTTGTGGGGACTGCCTTCCATCAAGTTGGCCATGAACCGGACCACAACACCGGCCTTCACCGTGGTCCTGCCCAACGGAAAGATTCGGCCCGGCCCGCCTGGATGGGATGTGCCCTATCTTCATAATGCTATTTATCGAGCCGAGCCGGTCGTTCCGAAGCCTACGCCGGAAGCGGCGCGTTATGACTTCAACTGGTTGTCGGCCACAGGCACCGGATGCTTTCTGGCGGCCATTGTCTCTGGATTGTTGCTGGGCCTGACGCCCTCCCGACTCGCGAGAGTCTTCTGGCGCACCGCGGTCCGCATGCGACTCGCCATGATAGCGATCTCCTTCATGCTGGGCCTTGGATACGTCACGCGGTACTCCGGGCTGGATGCCGTTCTTGGACTCGCCTTCACCCGCACTGGCTGGGCCTACCCATTCTTCGGAACATTCCTGGGATGGCTCGGAGTCGCGCTCACTGGAAGTGACACATCCTCGAATGCATTGTTCGGCAGCTTGCAACGCATTACTTCTCAGCAGCTGGGTATTGATCCCATTTTGATGTGCGCCGCTAATAGTGCCGGAGGTGTCATGGGCAAGATGGTAGATGCACAATCGATCACCATCGCGACAGCTGCTACGGAACAAGTTGGAAACGAGGGCACAATCTTCCGCTTTGTCGTCTGGCACTCTGTTGCGCTAGGCGCGATCGTTGGAGTGATCGTGATGCTTTATGCGTATGTCTTCCGAGCTGCCGTCCCACACGGGTTGACATTCGTCCGGTAGCCCGCGAATACCCGATGGGACGTGCAAGCGCCTGAATTGTGCTACCCGCCGAACGCCATCGAGGCAAACCGCGAACACTCCAATGTTTCTGACATATACATTTCGCACGCCGAGATTCGTGGGATTGGGTGAGACAAACACGTAACAACGTGGGCACACTGAACATCACACTGCTGCACTGCTAGATAAACAAAACGTCTTTTTGCAGCAACTCGCTTGAAGCTCTACACAAACTGGAATTAAGCACTTCGATAAGCCTCCGCAAATGTGAATGCGTACCCAGCCATTGTTTAGTCTAAAGCGCTAAGTAGTCGCACCTGCAATCAAGACATTCACATTCATCAATGGCGTGCATCGTGCTTCTTACGCCCGCCGGGCGCTGTATGCTTCGAGCTCTGTTTTCACAATCACAGCAATTGGACGTGTTGTCTTGTGCAGAGCTTCGACGAGCTGCCGGCCTTCAAACACTCGCTCGTAAATCTCAGCAACGGAAGGTGGACGATGCAGGAAAATATTAGTCGCCGCTTCAGGCGATCTTACCTGTTGTGCCTCACAGGTGTACTCCTCCTGGCAACAACTCTCGTGATCGCTCAAACAACTGTCGGAACGGGAAGCATCGTGGGAACGGTCACAGATCCCTCAGGTGCGGTGGTTAGCAACGCCAAAGTTACAATCACCAACACCGCAACCGGACAGGTTATCGAGCAGACGACCAATCCCTCCGGTGCATATAACTCAGGAGCTGTTGCCCCTGGCAGTTACAAGGTCTCTGTTTCCAATCATGGATTCAGCAACACGAGTACGACACTGACTGTCCAGGTCGGAAATACAGCCACAGCGAACCTGAAGCTGCAAGTGGGTCAGGAAAGTCAGACCATTGAAGTGCAAGCAGCGACGCTGGCGGTCAACACCGAGCAGGCCACCGTTCAAGGTGTTCTCAATTCCGCGCAGATTGAAAACCTGCCTGTCAATGGCCGTAACTTCCTCGATCTCGCCCAGCTTGAGCCCGGGGTTCAGATTCAGGACGGCCAGAATTTCGATCCCACCAAGGCGGGATATTCCTCCATTTCATTTGGCGGCCGATTCGGTCGCACTGCGCGAATCAACGTTGATGGCGTTGATGTCAGTGACGAGACCGTAGGCACCACCACCGCTGACATTCCCGCCAGCGCCATCGACGAGTTCCAGTTGAGCCAATCGTCGCTCGACCTGTCGAATGACCTCACTTCTTCCGGCGCGGTCAATGTCACCACCAAGTCAGGCACGAACGCGTTTCACGGAGAAGCCTTTGAATTCCTTCGCGACCACACGTTCAACGCCAATGTGCCCGGCGGAACGGACAATCCCTTCCAGCGACATCAATTTGGCGGTCGCTTCGGCGGGCCGATCATCAAGAACAAACTGTTCTTCTTCCTCGACGGTGAACGTACGAAGCAGGACTCGTTTGCCGCCGTTTTGGTGGATCAAGGTGGGCCGCTGCAGGCATTCTCCGGCGGATTTTCGCAACCTTTCCGTGAAACCAATTTGCTGGGAAGAGTGGACTACGACCTTGGCCACGGAGCGAAAGCGTTCTATCGCTACTCGTATTTTTCTAACTTGCTGGCTGCGACCTTCGGTCTTGGCTACCAGGTCTATAACAACAAGGACTACACACGAAACCACGTCGCCGGGGTTGACCTCACGACAGGGAATTTCACTCACAGCATCCGCTTCTCGTACCTGAAATTCCAGAACCTGATTGTGGATGCAACCACTGGCAATCAGTCCTTGCCCCTGTGCTGCACGGGACTGGATATCGAAATCAAGCCCACGTTCTTTGCCGGGCCTAATCACCTGGCCCCGCAAAGCACTCCTCAATCCAACCGCCAGGTTAAGTATGACGGAAGCAAGACCTTCGGCAGGCACATTCTGCGTTACGGAGCTTCGTACAACCGCATTCAGGGTGGCGGCTTTGCCAAATTCGATTCGCTGGCGCCACGGCTGAGAACCAATGAAGGCGCAGCGGAAATTGCCTTCGCGAATACCAATCCATTCGGGCCCGGGGGCGCAACGAATCCGTTGAACTTCCCGGTGGAGCGTTTCACTCCCGGAAATGGCCTCGGTTTCAGTACGGAACTACCAGCCCTTGGTTTTCCAGCAGGAGGTTTGGGCCCGGATAACCGTGTCGGGTTGTACATTGGCGACAGCTGGAAGATCAGGCGGAACTTTACTCTGAATGCTGGCCTCCGGTGGGATCGCGACACCGGGCGGACGGACAGCGATCTTCCAGCCATCCCAGAAATCAATGCAGTGCTGCCGGGCTTAGGCAACCCCGTACGGCAACCCAACCGGAACTTCGCTCCGCAGCTAGGAATTGCGTGGGATCCAATGAGCAATGGCAAAACGGTGATCCGCGCGGGCATAGGGCTGTTCTACGAAAATGTTATTTACAACAACGTATTGTTCGATCGTCCGCTGCGCCTGCAAACTGGGGCATTCCTGCAGTTCCCGGATGCTTGCAACACAAGTGGAACTCCGCAGATCGTTCCTGTTACGGGCGGAAGCATCACGCCGGGGCCGGGAACTTGTGGCCCCAACGTAGCGATTGGAAATGCTGCTTCTAACCTGATTGCGTTTCAACAGCTATATCAGTCGCTGAATCCATTTGATCTCAAGGCACCGAACCCGAACTACATAGGAGGGTTCATCGACGCGGGCGCAAGTTTCCCACTGGGACTTTTCGCTCCTAATTACCAAAGCCCACGATCATTACAAATGAATGTGGGCATTCAACGTGAGATCCGGCCTGGCATGGTGCTAAGCGCCGACTATTTGCGCAACGTCACCACACACACTTTGCTCGGAATCGATACCAACCAGGCTGGTGACGTCAGACACTTCAATTCGGCGGCTGCAGCGGCCGCTATCACAAAAACCTTGGGTGCCTGTGGTGCGGCCTCGATAGATCAGGCCATAACTTCTGGTACGTGTCCATCCGGCGATCCTAGCGATCCCACAACCCATCACGCTACCCTCGACGACTTCGCGGGCAATGGATTAGCGTCGCCGTTCGACTTTGGCGGATCCTGTGTCGCCGCTATCGGCGTACCGTGTGCGTTCGGCGGCATCAACCAAAACTTGGGACAGACCTTCTTCTTGTTCCCGATCGGGCGCGCTGTTTACAACGCCTTGCAGATGAAACTCTCGCAGAATGTCGCGAACCCGGTAAGGGGGATCAAGGCCTTGAATTTCCAGATTGCTTACAGCTTGTCGCGATATGAGAATTCTGGCGGAGCGGCAGTAACCGGGACCGCGGCGGATTCGGATCAGGACTTTGTTATCCAGGCTGCCGATAACAATCGTCCCAACCGATTCTTTGGACCCAATCTGCTGGATCGTACTCACCAGATCTCATTCGGCGGGTACGTAAACGTTCCCTTTGGCTTCACCCTCAGTATTGCGTCTCACTTCTATAGCCCGCTTTCGTCCTCGTTGTTGATGCCGACACCAGGAGGTTCGGGTGAAGTTCTCAAGACCGACTTCACGGGGGATGGTTTCACACAGGATCCGCTACCGGGCACGAAACTGGGGAACTTTGATCGGGGCATCAACGCTTCGGAGATCAACACTTTCCTCAACCAGTACAACAGCACGGTAGCAAACCAGCCAACACCCGCGGGACAAGCACTAGTGTCCTCTGGGCTGATGACCGTATCGCAACTGCAGGCACTTGGTGGGGTAGCTCCGACCTTTGTGGCTGACCCTTCCACCCAGTGCGGCGGCGCGGGTCAACCCGTCAATTGCTTGCCTTTGGCGCCGCCTGACCAGGTTGATTTCCCGTGGCTCAGGGCGATGGATTTGAAGCTGGCCTGGAGACACACGTTCAAAGAGAAGCTGTCGATAGAGCCGAGCATCGGCTTCTACAATATCGGTAACTTCGCTAACTTCAACTTGCCTCCAAACACCATGACCGGTCTCCTGCAAGGCGGCGGCGCGATTAATGGAACCGGGCGAGCAGGGCAAGACACCTTCCGCGTGGGTAATGGGACAGGCGTCTACTCGCTGGGAGCGCCACGTCAGCTTGAGTGGGGTCTGCGACTAACTTTCTAACCACAACTGCTTAACTTCTTCTGGCCACCAGTCCTTCCGGATCGGTGGCCTTTTTTCGTTCTACACGCAGAACGAGGCGCGAGTTAACAGCTGTTCAGAGATTCTGCTTTGCGAGAAAAGCGATCGGTCGCCCTTAGCGTTCACCATTTAGCAGCTGCTGGAGAAAGAGTGTTATGGAGGGGCCCTAGACGACTACGCAATCAATCAAAATCGAAATGAGTTGTTTGAGTCATGGTGCCGGG
>JBLNFC010000379.1:0-6709 GCA_050263355.1 Acidobacteriota bacterium | reverse complement strand
GAATCTCAAGGCCCACTCCATGGCCGGTAGAGTGGGTGAAGTAACGTTCTAGTCGGGCATTGTGCAAAACCTTCCGGGCTGCTCGGTCCACTTTGCTAACCTGGACTCCCGGACGCACCGTATCCAGTGCAGCCTGCTGCGCCTCTCGAACGGCGTTATAGAAAGCCCGTGCTTCCGCCGGCACACGACCCACGTACACGGTGCGGGTCATGTCAGAACAATAACCATCGAGTATAACACCGAAGTCGCAGACGACGAATGCTCGGGCGGGGATGGGCAGGCCAGACGCGGCTCCGTGAGGCATCGCGGAGCGTTTCCCAGAGGCGATAATGGTTTCAAACGACATCGCTTCAGCTCCCGCTTTTCGGGCGCGCGTCTCAATGGCACCTGCTACTTCTATCTCCCGAACTCCTGGGCGGATTCGCCGTAAGAGCGTGTCGAAGAGACTGGAACCTACGTGAACTGCGCGTCGCAATCGAGCGAGCTCGTCCACATCTTTAATCATGCGAGCTTGTTCGACCAACGGAGGGGTTTGCTTCAGGCGAATTCTTCTGGGCAAGAATTTCGCGAGCCGGGTATGCTCAGCCAGGGTCATATGCTCGCCGTCAACACCTACCCGCCACATTCTTGACCTCAAAGAAACTCTGCTGAGCCACTCGGCGGCGGCCATGAACGGCGCCTTCCTCATCACGCTTATGTCAGCTCCCAAAACTTCTTCCTGGGCCTGGGCCGTGTAGCGGCCATCGGTAAAGAACCTCGCACCACGAGCGGAGAGAACAAGGGCACCAGCACTGCCCGTAAAGCCGCATAGATAGCGGATATTAGGAAGATGAGTAACTAAAAGAGCGTCCAGATTGTGTGTCTCGAGCGCCGCCAGCAAGGCTCGAACACGACGCGCATAGTTCATAAGCAGAGTCTAACAAAGCGCAGAAAGACGAACCGCCGAAAGTCCTGACAGGTTCTTCAGGAACTTCGGCGGCAGTCTTACGTCAGCTCGTGAGAAGTACTATGTCTGAATGATCCTCGGCGTGATGAAGAAGATGAGCTCCTGGTTGGAGGTGCTCACCGTGCGTCTCTTGAACAGGTTTCCGAGCGCCGGAATATTACCGAGCAACGGCACCTGTTGGATGTTGACGCTGTTCTGAGTCTGGATCACGCCACCGATCACAACCGTGCCACCATCGGTGACCAGCACCTGTGTGGTAGCTTGCTGGGTGATCAGAGTGGGGTTGCCCTGAACGGTTCTGCCGAAGTCAGGCGTCGTGTTTTCCACGTCCACGTTCAAGAAGATCGTGTTCTCGGAAGTGATTTGTGGAGTAACCGTCAACCTCAGGAATGCGTCGACGTACGATACGGTTGGCGGGCCGCCCAACTGAGCCTGCGTAACGATGGGCACGCGCAGACCTTGGCGGACCAGAGCCTGGATATTGTTCTGGGTTACCACCCGCGGACGCGACAGAATCTTGAGTAGTCCGCGAGACTCGGCCATGGTCAAGATAGCGTCGATCTGCATGTTCATACTGCGATTGATGAGCGAGATACCGCTGGTCGGACTGGTGACGGGAAGATTCGAGAACAGCGGAATCTGCGACAGGGTGTTCGAGGATGGCGGAGCCGATCCCACAACGGTGTAGAGCGGGTTCAGTCCAAACGTTCCAAGTGGAGAGGTTCCTACTGAGGTGGCGCCTCCCACAGCGGTCGGTCCATTGCCCCATCCGAAACCCAGCTGCGTGCCGATGTCGCGAGCGAAACTGCGAGTTGCGGCTACGACGCGAGCTTCGATTTCAACTTCTTGAGTCTTGCGGTCCAACTGCTGAAGCACACGATCGATAGACGGAATCACCGACGGAATATCCTGGATGATCAGTGCGTTGGTACGTTCATCCGAGATCACATCGCCGCGCTGGCTGAGGAAGTTCTTTACCGTAGGAACTACGTCTTTGGCGTGCGCATAGCTCAGGAAGCGCGTAACCGAAACCTTCTCTACGGCAAGCGCTTCGGCTTCCACCTGGGCGCGTCGTGATTCGGCTTCTTTCTTCAGTGTTTCCACTGTCGCAATGCGAAGAACGTTACCCTCGAGTTGACGGGAGAGATCGTTGTTCTTGAGCACGATGTCGAGAGCCTGATCCCACGGCACGTCATCAAGAACGATTGTTAGAGTGCCCTTAACGTTGGGATCCAGAACGACGTTCAGTCCGCTGATCTCGTGAACCAGGCGGAAGAAATCTTTGAGGTCCACATCCTTCAGGTTGACGGAGATTGGCTCGCCGGTGTACTTAGGACCGCCCGAGGGGCCCTGCTGCGCCATCTGCTGCTTCTGCTCGGCAGCCATGTTCACAGCCTGTTGCGGATGCATAGATGCAGCCGGAGTGGGCAACAGCCCAGCTGCCGGTTTATCTGAGAATCTCGCGGCGGCTTCGAGGGCGCGAGCAGCAGGTTCCACCGCGACCGGAGCCGGGGTAGCGGCTTTGTTGTCTTTTGGCGAGTAGGTTGGTTCGACGAAGACGAAGTCAGTTGCCTTGGAAGAGTTCGAAGCGGTTTGCGCCGGCTTCTTCTCCGCAACGGGCTTGGTCATCTCAGACTTCGCAGTCTGGGCCGTGTGGCTGACGGCCGCCGGGATCGTTGCTATCGCGTCCTCCCGATGCGGCTTCAAGATCAGCTTGTCGCCGCTGGGCACGAGGTCATAGCGCGCCATCTTGTCCAGATCCACGACGACGCGCGTGGTTGGAGGCACGCGGCCATCCATTCCCACACGAACCGTTTTAACGCCATCGCTGCCCACAGCGATCTGTCGCTGTTCCGTAACCGCCACGGTGTTGGGCAGATCTAGCACTAAGCGCGCTGGTGAACTCAAGGTGCTCAGCTTGGGTGAGGTCGGGCCAGCGGCCGTGATCTCAATGCTGATCCCATCAGTTCCGCGCACCACATCCAACCGCTTCAGAGAGGCGTGTTGAGCAGCCGCCTGCGCGATCGTGCTTGTGCCCGTGCTTGGTGTGTCCGCCCCTAGCATGAGGCCGGCCACCAGCAGCGGTAGGAATACAGCCAACAGTTGCTTTCGCATTTCCCTTCTCCCCGCACGCTTGAGCGCTGTGCTCAGGCGTGTCAAATTCCGTTCTGCGGCTTTGCGGGCCGCGTCCGCGCCGCTTAAACCGCCGGCGTCGTAATTTTCTTCACCACTTCACGAGTCGATTCTTTGCCCAGGCGATCCTGAAACGTCTCCTTGAAAACTACGGAGTCGCCCGTGATGCGCATCACATAACCGTTGTAAACCGGGTCGTTTTCCTTGAGGAAATACGCCTTGTTAAGCGAATTGACGACTACGGCGATCATGCCGGTGTCGGCCTTGACTACACCGCGCACCAGGATCTGATCAATGGCCAGGCAGCGCTTGCCTGTGCTGCAGTTCGGTCCATTCGAGCGGCTCACGACTGGACTAATAAATGGATCCCGGCGGCCTTCTGCCGTGATCGTCTTTTTCTCTTTGGGAGCATCCGCCGCTGCCGGCGCGGGCTCGTTTTCCGCGTTTCCGGCCACGGTCTGCTCAGTTTTCTCGGGCTTTGCCGGCTCGGCTTTGGCTTGCTTGCCTACAGGCTTGTGGGCCGGGGCATTTGTTTTCTGCGCACCCTGCTTAGGTTGCGCAACAATGGGAGCTATAGCGATCTTGGTTGCAGGCGCTTTCTTTGCTGGAACAGCGGCCGCTGACTTACTGCTGGACGTCGCCACCGTGCTGACTTTAGGTTGCGTGCTCCCCGCTGTGGTCTTGACAACCGCGGGCTTGGCGGAGGCAACACCTGGCTTAGAGGAACTGGTGACCGTCTTGGCGGAAGTCACAGCGGGCTTAGGCGCCGCAATGATTGCCTTGGGTGCACTGGATACGGGAGCGGTTCTTGCGGTGGTTCCGGCCGGCGGCTTACCGGGCACGCCAGCAGCCTGCAAAGCCGCGTTCTGGTCCAACTCTGCCTTTTTGGCAACCGCATTCACCGTGTTTTTTGTGTTCTGAATGATGTCCGGGTTCTGCGCCGAGGCAGCACCAGCGGCTATCGCAGTCAGAAGAATGCCTGTGATCAGCTTCATACAGTTCCCCTAGTTCCTCACGACCTGACCAGGTTTGGCAGGCGCAGTCGGTGTAATGTCATGGCTGAAGAATGTGGTTGCAACACAGGTGCTCACTACGCTCTCGCCGGGCGCATATTGGTACGTGCGCTTCGTTTTTGCCTCACTCGGCTTTTTGGTTGTTGCCACCAGAAGATTTGAGACATTCACAATTCTTTCCAGCTTGCCCACCCGATCGAAAAAATTGAGCATCGAGTAGTAGGGGCCGTCGACTTCGAGTTCAAAGGGCAATTCGCTGTAGAAGTCTTTGCTGCTCACCGCCCGAGCTGTGAATCGTCGAACTTCGACTCCGGCTTTGCTCGCCTCTGCCATCATGGCGCGAATGAAGTCATCCGCCTGTTTCTCATCAGGGACGATGCGCCGCTCGATTTCCAATTGTTGCTTCAGGCTGGCTAGTTGCCGCTCCATTTCGGCCAGCTTGGGACGGTAGGCTTCCAGTTCCGCGTTCTCGTGCAGCTTGGTTTCCAGTTGCTGCTGCGCTTGCAGGTTCTCATCACGCTGGCTCTTGAACAGCGTGAAGTAAAGCGCGGCAGTCAGGATCAGGCCTCCGAGAACAAGCGCTCCCCACTGCTTCATTTCCGATATTTCGCTGAAGGTTCCCATAGTTTCTAGCCTTTAGGACTTCGCCTTTTCGCAGGACAAGGTGAAGAGAAATGCCTGCATGTCTTTAACTGAATCGTCCTGGAACGTTTCTTTGATCTCCACGTTCTTGAAGAATCCAGTCTTCTGCAAATTGGTGATCAGGTTGGCAACTGCGTCCTGGCTCAAGGCCAGCCCTTCGATATCGATCGAGGCGCCCTGGTCCTTCATGGTGTTCAGCCAAACGGCTTCGGTGTTGTTCACCGTGCTGCCGACCATGTTCAGCAGGTTGACTGGCCCAGTCTGCGCAGCGCGCAGCTGATCGATGACATCGACTCGCCTTTTGTAGGCCTCCGCTTCCCGTTGCCGCTCCAGATAGCGCGCCTTGACTTGCGAGAGTTCCTGATTCTTGCGCTGTGCTGCTGCCATCTGCTGAGCGATCTTGTCTTTCTGTTGATTCAGCCGATACCAGTAGCCAGCGTTCGCGAGTCCCGCGATTGCGATCACCGCGACAACCTTAATGAGCGGGCTGATGCCTCCGCCTACGTTCATTTCCACGACTGCGGGACTTCCGCCGCCGCGCTTGTTCTTCGGTTTGGGTGCACCCAGCAGGTTGATTCGAATCATAGGTCTTCAAAGCTCCTCAGGGCCAAGCCCACGGCGACCGCCATCTGACCGGCATTCTGCTCGATCAAATCCGCCGAAACTCCATCCGCAGGTGGCGCGATCTTCTGGAACGGATTGAAGATCTCCACGGGCAGCGAAAACTCCTGGCGCAAGGCCTCGACCAGTCCGGGGACTTTCGAGGATCCGCCCGCCAGGTAAATCTTCTCGATGTGCTCTCCCGCCGCACTGGCGCGGAAGAAGTCGAACGTCTTCTGAATTTCCAGCACAATGATTTCAGTTACCTGCTGCAAAATGGGTGTTTTCGCATCTTCGCTAACCGTGCCCACCTTTTTGCCCAGCTTCAGTGCTTCCGCATCGTCGAAGCTGAGATCCAGCTCCTTCTGCAGCGAGTCGGTGTACTGGTGCCCGCCCACGCTAACGTCGCGTGGAAACAGCGGGGTCGTACCCTTCACGATATTGATATTCATTACGCTAGCGCCCAGGTTTAGCAACGCTACAACCTGTCCCGGCGCGGGCTCGTAGTTGTACTCATAACAGTTCTGCAAGGCCAACGAGTCGATGTCCACAATAGCCGGAGTCTTGCCAGCCATCGAGAGTACGTTGGTGTAGTTCAGAATCTTGTCCTTCTTGACGGCCACCAGGAGCACATCCATGGTGGGGCTGCCCGCGTCCTCCGACAGGATCTGGTAATCGAGGTTCACGTCGGCCAGATCGAAGGGAATATGCTGCGCCGCCTCTTTCGGAATTGCTTCCGACAATTCCTGATCGCTCATCGAGGGCAGTGGGATCCGCTTGACGATGACAGAGTGCCCGCTGACCGCAGTTGCCACTCGCGTGGACTTGATCTGGGTATCGGCAAACAATTTCGAGATCGCGCTTGAGACCGTGCCCGAATCGACGATCATCGAGTCAACGACGATGTCGGGGGCTAATGCCTCGAGCCCCAGGTGAGCCACTTCAATACCCGCCCGGGTCCGCTTCAGCTCAACCGCCTTGATGCTGGAAGAGCCCACATCCAGACCAACTATCGATTTCGATCCGAATCCAAACATGTGCCCGCCTTTAAATTTCTGTTCGTGCCAGCATTGCCGCCGGCTACGGCCCGGCTTTAGGCCGGATTTCGCGAGGTGGTTAACCCCGCAGCTTGTTACACAGACCCTGCGGCTCGCGCCGCTTTGGGTTTCTTCCGCGCTTTCACTTCTACATCGGCACTTTGTTCTTCCATCCACTGGTCCAGCTTCGATTTTTTGAAGCGCCAGCGATTGCCGAGCTTGAAAGCCGGAATCTTCTGCTCGTTAACGTACTTGTACAGCGTGTCCGGACTCACTCCCAGGTACTGCGAAGCCTGGCGAATGTTCATCACTTCGCGTGCGTCTGCCATAGTTAGCGC
>JBLNFC010000378.1:0-6410 GCA_050263355.1 Acidobacteriota bacterium | reverse complement strand
ACACAGGTCCTTGTATTTCCGTTCCACACGCTAGTTCACTTGAACACACGAGGTTGGGCACTGTACTGATTTTCTGTCGCTTCAATCGCCGGGAGGCGGGATTAGCTGGCGAAGATTCGAACTACGCGCGGGATCTGCTTCCGCGGCTTGAGGTCATAGCACTGGCCAATCGCACGATGCTGTCACGCAATCTGCCTAGTTGCTGGCCCGCCAGACTGCCGAGAGAATTTTCTTTCTTCTGCGCCGCATCGCTGAAGCCTGCTTCCTGCATTTGCTTCGCGGCCGCGCTGAATCTGCGAGAACTTGTCTCATCCATGCTTAAGAAACGGAAAGCTTGAGCAAGGGGTATGCCGTCCGCCCCCGAGTGCAAAAACTCTATGTGCGCTTTCACTTTCCCGAAGACTGTGCGAAACGCCATTTCGGCTAGTGTTCCCTTGGCGATAGGGCCTTTTGACAATACTGCCGACCCTCCCGTCAAAGAGAGGCGTTGAATCACTCCCACAAACTTCTGGCTATCGGCGGTGAATAGAGCGCGCTCCTGGTTGGGCACCCGGATGCGTGGAGGGCGGGCCCCCCGGCGACGCTTCTCTTGCTCGCGGGACATCAGACACAGGATTGCAATTGATAGTCAGCAGGTCAACGTTACTGAAGTTTTCACGCCAGTGCTTCGTCGGCAAAGTCCCGCTGCGGCATCACCTTCCCGGCGCTGAGTAGCCGCGCTTGTAGGACGCCTGCAGCTTGGCCTCGTTGGTAGCGGGTGTGACCCGGACCTTGATTCTTCGCCAGCTTCCGTCGTGCACAGTATTGCTGGGCTTGTAGCCAAGCACATACTGGCTGCGCAGTTCACGGCTGATCGATGCGGCAGCCTCAGGCACTCTCGCGAGGTTGTCTACGATAACCGTGCGGCCTCCGCTAGCATCGGTCATCTCATCCAGCCACTTCTTACCCATTTTCTCCTCGAATGACTTCAATAGAGGAAGGTTCAAATCATCGAAAATTCCGATGGCGTACACCATCACGTCAGATTCTTGCACCAGGCTCTTTATGTCGCGCAGCCGGTAACGACTGTTGTTGTCTCCGCCATCCGAGATAATCAACAGCGCCTTGCGCTTGTACCGGGAGTTATGAAGCTTGGCTACTCCCAGCGAAACTGCGTCCAGCAGCGCCGTGTTGCCATCGGGAGTTACTTCCCCGAGCTTTGCCTCGATGGTGCCAATCGATTGAGTGGCATTGGCCAGGATTTTGGGCCGGTTGGAGAAAGATATCGCGAAATAGTCGTCCTCGGGATTCGCGTTATTGAAGAACTCTCGCAGCGCAGCGCGTTCCGTTTCAATTTTGCTGCGCATACTGCGGCTCACGTCCAGCAGCAGGCCTATTGAAATCGGCGCATCTTCCACTGAGAAGAACTGCAATTGCTGCGGCTGATTATTCTCGAACAACTCGAAGTTGGGTTTGTCCAGGTTAAGGACTGGCTGATTAGCCGGATTGGTGACGGTCACCGGTACGAGTACGAGATCCACGTCCACCCGAAGTGGCTTGATTCGCGTGCTGAGCGCTGGCTCGGAGTCTGGCGGGGCAGGCGCATCACTACTCCGGTGAATCGGCCGTTCCATCGAAGTGCGTGGTGTGATATGTACGTCGGCATCTGATTGCGCGAAAACCTGGCTGAATGCCAATAGCGCGAGTGTACTAAGGAGAGAAACCAAGCGGGTCAGACTCGGCATGACCGTCCTCCACTACCTAGGGAAGTCTTGAGGGCGTTCACTCGCTGGGAGTTGCGAGCGGCTCAGAGTGCATCAGAAAATGAGTGTTGTCAATACGGTTTCGTGCCGCCGCGGGAGAAAACTACCTTAAAGTATTACTTTAAGCAGGAGTGTGCACACGAACCGCAAAGATCTGCACAGCTAGGCCTTGGAATCGAGTCGATCAAGGTGCGCTTGCCGGAGCCGGGTGGCAGTTTCCGGATCAAGCCCGGGTTCTAAATCCGTTTCTTCAAGAAAGAAATGCCAGCCCGCGTAACGGTCGGCTTCGCTTTGCCCGTGTTCGAAGTCGAGTAGTCGGCTCTGTGCTGCGGCGCGACCCTTCACTACCGCGACCACCCCACCCGATACGTAGGTGCGCCGATTCACGCGAACGATAACAAACGTCGACTTCGATTTTTCAGCCATGGAATTAACGCCGGCGCGCTGAACGGATGCTCAAGGCAAGCTTCCGTCCAAAACAAAACGTCCCAGACTCACTGAGTCGTGGGACGCTCGTCGAACAGCCCTCCCCCGAAGTCTGTCCAAAAACATGCTATCGGGTAGTCGGCGAGGAGGGAATGGCCCGTATGGGCTACTCCGGCAACAGGACTCAGCAAGGCGCGCAACTATGCCCAGAGATTTTACTCCAGAATGCGCGGGAACCCTGAAAGTAGACGCCTTATAGGCGACATCTTGAGGTTCATTGTTACAATAAGGCCTTGTCCTCCCCCACGGGGGGCCTCAACTTAAGGCGTAAGTCCCGGGTTCTTAAAGGTTGGAACAATCAAAGCAAAATCTGAGCCAGACCGGCTCCGCTGGCCGTGTGTTCTGGCGCGTGGAAGGAAGCCTCCTGAACCTGTCCACGGTTCAGCCGGTCGCATTCTTCACCTGGAATGCGCAGACCTTCCTTCAACGATCGTTGCGGCGCGGTTCAGTGCTGCTAATGGCCGTCCTGCGGCCGTTCCTCTATGCGACTCACCGCGTATTTGCCACTCGAGTGGTTCACACCGTGCTTCGAGGCGTAAGTCGCGATCGCCTGGATCTGCTCGGCGAAGAATATTTCCAGTACAAGCTAAAGCCTCACCTCAAGACCGAAGGCACAGGGAAGCTTAAAGAGTTGCTTGAATCGGGCGTAGAGGTGGTTTTGGTTAGTCAAGGTCTCGATCACGTCATGGTTCCGCTGGCTCGCTATCTTGGCGCCAAATCTGTCCTCTGTAACCGGCTTGAGTTTCGCGATGGCATTGCTACAGGCCGGCTTCTCGGTCCTGTCATTCGCCCGCGGGGCGCATTTGCCCGCATTACCGGTGGAGGTCCGGACGGCCGCCGCTCAACCGATCAGCTTACGCGGGAGTTGGGAGTCGATTCGTACGCGCAACTGGCCGCGAGTGTGCCCGCCGAAAGATCCAGCCCAAACCGCGTTCGCCCCGTCGTCCACTACGACGGCACTCGGCACAGTGCCCCTTTCTCCGTTCGCAAGGCTTTGGCTGGAAAAAACATCATGCTGGTCGGTGTCACCGGCTTCATAGGCAAAGTATGGCTGGTAAACCTGCTTATGGATCTGCCCGAGATCGGACGTCTTTACCTGCTGATTCGTCGCCAGAAGACGAACCCGGCCTTGCGGCGATTCGAGAAGATAGTTGAGGAAAGCCCGGTCTTTGACCAGTTGCATGATCGGTATGGGTCGAAGCTGGCGGAATTCCTTGCCGAGAAGGTCGAAGTAATCGAGGGCGATGTCTCGGAATCAGGTCTTGGCTTGGCGCTCGACGTCGCAGACCGCCTCCGCAAAAATCTGGATGTAGTGGTCAATAGTTCAGGTCTCACCGATTTCAATCCCGACCTCCGGGACGCCCTCGCCACCAACGTCGATGCGTCGATGCACATTCTCGATTTCGTGCGGCAGTCTGACCACGCCGGACTGGTACACCTTTCCACCTGCTATGTGGCGGGCACGCGAGATGGACGGGTGAGCGAGAGAGTGCGGCCCAACTACACCCCTGCCGGAATTGCGGACTTTGACGCCGAACAGGAACACGCCGCCCTGTACAAAATCGTCCACAAAGCGGAGCACATGGCCGAAAGTCCTGCCGTGACCGAGGAGTTGCGGAACGAGGCCTTAGGCAAGCAGCACGCTGCAAAGCATCTCCAGGGTCCTGCCCTCGAGAATCAGATCCGAAAAAACCGTATTCGTTGGCTTCGGAATTATTTGACCGATGCGGGCATCAAGCGCGCGCGTGAGCTGGGCTGGCCGAATACTTACACCTTCACCAAGAGTCTCGCAGAGTCTTTGATTGTGAAGTATGGGGCAGGATTGCCCATCGCGATCGTCCGGCCTGCGATCGTCGAAACCTCGGTAGTTAAGCCGTTCCAGGGATGGAATGAGGGTATCAACACCTCCGCGTCCCTCTCCTATCTGCTGGGCACATACTTTCGGCAGCTGCCGACGAATGAGCGTAAACGGTTGGACATCATTCCGGTTGACGCCGTCTGCGCTGGCATGACGTTGATCGCGGCTGCGGTAGTCGAGCGCCGGCATGACTCCCTTTATCAGCTGGCAACTTCCGTGACCAATCCCTGCGATATGCGCCGTTCCATCGAGTTAACTTCGCTGGCCCATCGCAAACACTACCGCGCACAGGAAGGATTGGAGTACTGGTTGCGTCTGCGCTTCGACGCTATTCCCGTCTCCAAAGAACGGTATCGGCGCATGTCAGCGCCAGCGCAGAAAGCAATCATAAAGTCCATTCAGCGTGTCATGGCGCCTCTGCCATTGAAGAAGCCCCCGCTGGTTAAGGCCGAGAGGAGCTTGGAAAAAGTCGAAAAGCTGATCGGTCTATTCGAGCCTTTCATCCTGCAAAACGAACATGATTTCGTGGCCGACAACATAGAAAAGCTTTCTCACGCTCTGGTTCCTGAGGAGCGGCTGGCCTTCGCATACGACACCTGTTCGCTGGATTGGTGGGAGTACTGGATCAATATTCACATCCCGGCTCTTCGACGGTGGACTTATCCGCTCATCGAAGGTCGTCCCATCGAGGCGCGGCCACGACGCACTTTCCAAATCGCAACGGCAACACCGGGCAGTGACACCATCAAGACCGGGACCAACGGAGCAACGTGGCGATTTTCCTGACCGGATCCACGGGATACATTGGCGCGCACGTCGCCGCTAACCTGCTGGCAACGCATGGTGCCTCTTTGAACCTCCTGGTCCGGGCAAAGGACGCTCAGGATGCAGAGATGCGCTTATGGCGCGCTATGCAGCTGCACCTTGAATTCCCTCGCTTCTACGAGTTCCTGCAAGCCAGCGTGCGGATTTTTCGCGGCGATCTCACCGCGCCGCTTTTTGGGCTGTCGCGCGATGACTACGACCGCCTCGTTCATACCACGGACTCCGTCATTCACTGTGCCGCGTCCCTCAACCGCAAGTCGGAGAAGACCTGTCTGAACGTAAACCTGCGTGGCACGCTCGAAGTCATTCAACTCGCCCGCAGGTCGCAGTACTATCACGGCCTCCGCCGTTTCAGTGACGTGAGCACGGTAGCCGTTGCGGGCAAGCGCAGCAACGAGGTGGTCAGCGAAGATGCAGCTATCGATTGGAACCGCTCAGACTACGATCCCTACGCTCGCACCAAGAAATTCGGCGAGCACATGTTGCGCGAGTTGCTCCCCGACACGCCTTTAACTGTGTTCCGGCCAAGCATCGTTCTCGGCGACAGCCGCTACCCGCAAACAACTCAGTTCGATATGGTCGAGTCATTCGTCTTCCTGGCAGGTCTGCCCATGTTGCCCTTCCGCCCGAAAGATCGAATCGACATCGTGAACGTTGACTTCGTGGCAGACGCAATCGCCACCCTCCATGTAAAAGAGCAGCCGCAGTACGATACCTATCACCTTTCCTCTGGGACCGGCTCCCAAACCTTCCGCGAGTTGACCGACGCCTTAGCCGTAGCCGGAGGAAAGCGCCGGCCAGTATTTCTGCCCGGCATGGAAAAGCCCTTCTCCTCGATCATAGAGGCGCTTTCGAATCGCAAAGGTGCCGTCGGACACGGCGCTGCGCTCATGAAGGTCTTTCTTCCCTACCTGGTGTGGAATACGGTTTTCGACAACACGCGCGTAACCAGCGAATTAGGGCGTAAGCCGGTACCGTTCTCCCAATACAGCTATCCCCTCCTGAAGTTCAGCCGCGAAAACAACTTCACCTATCCCTACCAGGACTGGCCTGCGGCGAAAAGAGGAGGCTCCGCCGCATGATGGACCTGGTACTGGAAGCGTGGGTCAGCAGCATCATCGAGGCCAGGAAGCTTCGTTGGATGTTGGGCGGCGGACAGGCGTGGAAACCGGGCGAGAAGCTCAAACTACTCTTCGCCGGATATAACGGGACGCGCAACACTGGCTCCGACGTGCGTGTAGAGGAGATGCTGCGCCAAATCCGGCATATTCTCGGTCCAGATCGCGTTGCCTTCACCGTCATGTCGCAAAATTTCGAATTTTCACGCGACTACTTCAAAGGCACAGCTCAGGTTCACCTGCCCGATATCTTCCCACCATTTCTTTCGCGCGAGGTTCCCAGGCATCATGGCGTCGTGGCCTGTGAAGGCTCCATGTTCAAGAGCAAGTTCGCCAATGCCCTCACCACGATGATGATTGGTTCGCTGGGGATCGCAGCAG
>JBLNFC010000377.1:0-4818 GCA_050263355.1 Acidobacteriota bacterium | reverse complement strand
GCCCTGCTGCAACAGCGGGGCGTCGTTCCCAACATGTTCAAAACGCTTGCCAACACTCCCGCATTGTTGCAGGGTGTCGTCGCGTTTCTGAAACCCATTGTCGGGGACGGCGCGCTCCCCGGCTGGTACAAGGAATTGATCGCCGTCAGGATCTGCCTGCTGCACAAATTTGAATACGGAATCCGCGCGCACTCCCTATCTGCCAAGCAAAAGGGCGCTCGCGATGTGCAGATCAGCGCGCTTCAGGATTTCGAAACCGGCCCTTTCAGCGACGCGGAGAAGCTTGGTTTTCGCTACGCCGATCGCCTGCACAACTCGCCCCAGATCGATGATGAGTTCTACGCGCAGCTGAAGGCCGCCTACAACGATCTTCAGATCATGGAACTGACCGCCGTAGCCGCCGCGTTCGAGTTTTTCCCCAGGTTTATCGGCGCTCTGCGCATCCCCATCACTCCGGCGCCAGCGGCACGGTAGAATACAGTCCCATGAAACCGATAGCTTCTCGAATGGCAGTGATGACCGGAGAAGGCGCGCTGTCCGTCTACGCGCGCGCCAAAGAACTGGAACGCGAAGGCCGATCCATTATTCACCTTGAACTTGGTGAACCCGACTTCCATCCTGCCCCACCCGTCATCAATTCTCTGACACGCGCAGTAAGCGAAGGGCATGATCGCTACTGTCCCGTGCAGGGCGTTCCTGCGCTGCGCGACGAAATCGCTCAATATCTACTGCGAACCCGCAATATCAAAGTGTCAGGCGACAACGTCGTCATCGCCCCGGGCTGCAAGATTGCGCTGTTCATGGCCATGATGGCGCTCATCGAACCTGGCGACGAAGTTCTATATCCCGACCCGGGTTTTCCTGGTTATGGCTCGATTACGCTTGGTTTAGGGGGAGTTCCTGTCCCGTTCGAGTTGGCTGAGCGAAATCAATTACAGCCTGATCCGGATGAAGTGGCGTCGAAGATTACGCCGCGCACGAAAATTCTGATTACTAACTCGCCCAGCAACCCCACTGGGACGGTCTACACCGATCGGGTGCAGCGGCGGCTGGCCGAACTGGCCATCCGACATGATCTCTACGTCCTGTCCGACGAGATATACGCCCGCATCATCTACGGACAAGACTTCATTTCCATGCTGGCTTATCCCGGAATGGCGGAACGCACGCTGATTATTGATGGCTTCTCAAAGAGTTTCGCCATGACTGGCTGGCGTCTTGGATACACCGTAGCGCCGCCGGAGATCGTGCCCCATCTCAATATGCTGACGGTGAACAGCTACACCTGCGTGGCCGAGTTTACCCAACACGCGGCGATTGAAGCGTTACGCGATCGCGACGGGGCGACGCCACGCATGGTTGCCGAATTCAGCAAGCGCCGGGAACAGTTCACACGTGACTTGAATCAGGTTCCTGGATTCCGGTGCGCTGCTCCCGAGGGCGCGTTTTACGCCTGGGTCAATATTGTGGAAACCGGCATGAGCGCCGAAGAAGTCTGCCGCATCATGCTGGAAGAAGCGGGAGTCGCCGCCATTCCCGGTGCCGCATTCGGCCCTTTGGGCAAGGATTTTGTCCGCTTTTCGTTCGCGTCTTCGACGGCCACACTGCATGAAGCGGTCCAGCGCATGAAGAAAGTTTCGGTGGTCTGGCAGGGTACGACGGCTGCGCGATAGTCCCGACGACGCTTGGAATGTCTGTACTTGCTTCTTGCAAATGCACGCGCACGATATGCAGCTTTAGCCGCTGAGGTGTTCCAATCTGGAGGTCACACGAGTGAATCCAATTCGCACCTGTTTTTGCGTTACGATTTTCTGCGCGTTTTCCGTTTCAGCTTTGGCCCAGGCGCGTCCGCTCCCCGGCCCTGACGTCCAACAGATTTACGACCGACTCCTTCCCCAAATCGAAAAAATTCCTGCCTTCGACCACCACGCCCACCCCGGCTTCGCCGAAGACTCTGACGTGGACGCAATGGCCGCTCCTCCGGGCAGCGTTCCTTTCCGCGAGCGCGACAGCAATCCTGAATTAGTCGCTGCCGCCAAGGCCCTCTTCGATTATCCATACAACGACCTCTCTCCCGAGCACTCCAAGTGGCTTGTACAAAAGAAGGCCGAACTGCGCAAGCAATATCCCGGCCCGGCTTACTTCAATATGATCCTCGACAAGCTCAACCTCGAGCGCTCGGTTGCGAACCGCGCCATGATGGCCGACTATCTCGATCCCAAGCGCTTCGTGTGGGTTTTCTTTGCCGACGCTTTCATGTGGCCGTTCAATAACAGCCAGCAGCGCTCGCGCAATCCCGACGAAGAGGTTTACATTCCGCTTCAAGAGAAGATGCTGCATCGCTGGATGCAACAGGAAAACGTGAGCAAGCTGCCGTCCGACTTCTCGAGTTATCTCTCGTTCGTAAGCCGTACGCTGGAGGACAACCAGAAAAAGGGCGGCATCGCGATGAAGTTTGAGGTCGCCTACTTCCGGACTACGAAATTCAGCGATCCCTCACGTCAGCAAGCCGAGGCCATTTACAAAAAGTATGTTGCCGGCGGCGTGCCCACTCCCGAGGAGTACCGCATTTTTCAGGACTTCATTTTTCGCTACCTGGTCACGGAAGGCGGACGCCTTCACCTTCCGGTTCACATCCATTCTGCCGTCGGCATCGGTGACTATTTCAGCCTGACCGAAAGCGGCATCATGAACCTGGAAAACGTCCTGCGCGATCCGCGGTACAAGAGCACCATCTTCGTGATGATCCACGGTGGATACCCCTTCGAGCGCGAAGCCATCTTCCTGGCTGCGGTGAAAAACGTCTACATGGAATCTTCTTACCAGGAGATCGTCATGTATCCGTCTGAGTTCAAGCATTCGTTGAAGCAATGGCTGGAAACCTTTCCTGACAAGATCACGTTTGGCACTGACTCTTTCCCGTACAATGAGGTCTTGGGCGCCGAGGAGAGTTACTGGCTGGGCGTGCAGTCGGCTCGAACTGCACTTACCGCAGCCTTGGCGGAAATGATTTCCATGGGCGAAGTGAGCGAAGCCAAGGCTCTCGAGATGGCCAAAGCATACCTGCACGACACCGCAACCAGCATCTACGAAGGGAAGCTGCACTGATATGGCTAAGTCGAAAACGGCGCGTTCCAAGAGTTCGAAAGCCGCCAAGCCGCGCTCCAAGCGCGTCGTACGCAAGCCTCGCGTGGCGTTAGCTGGAGAGAGCAGCGCTTTCCGTCAACAGGGTCTCCCCAAGCGGCGCGCCAAAGCGGAGTTGAAATACATTCCATGGAACACGGTCGAACTCGAGGAGTTGAACCCTCTCCTGCGGCGCCAATTTGTGGTCGGACGCGACATCATGGTGGCCCGCGTCCTTATGAAAAAAGGGTGCATTGTTCCTGAGCACAGCCACATCAATGAGCAGGTCACGTACATTCTCGAGGGCGCTCTCAAGTTCTGGATCGACGGCAGGGAAATCGTGGTCCGCGCCGGCGAGGTCCTGACCATTCCTCCCAACATGCCTCACAGGGCGGAAGCGCTGGAGGAAACCGTAGATCTCGATGTCTTCAATCCCCCTCGCGCCGATTGGATGAATAAAGACGATCGCTACCTGCGCGGAACAAAGTGACGCTTACAGCATTTCTGAATGACTGAGCCAGCCCCATCCTCGGCCACCCTTCAGCGCGAAACCTCTCGCCTGCGCTGCATCTCCTGCGGCACCATACCCGACACTGCGGGGCAGGACTTCCGCTGCAAGCACTGTGGCGACTTGCTGGAGGTCTTCTACCCGGACTGGGAAAGGTCGCGCAGCACCGGATTTTCGCCAGCTGAACTCAAGTCAATGTGGCTGCGCCGTCGAAGTTCGTTCGTGCCAGAAGACCAGAGCGGAGTATGGCGTTTTCGCGAACTTCTACCTCGGCTAAGAAATGACATTGCTCCCATCACCCTGCGTGAAGGCAACACCCCGATCTATGAGCTGCCATCCTGCGCACGTGTAGCGGGGCTCGACCACTTGCTTGCCAAGCACCAGGGGATGAATCCCACAGGTTCTTTTAAAGACACAGGCATGACCACAGCCGCGTCCTTTGCTCGACAGGAAGGCTTCCGCTGGGTCGCTTGTGCCTCGACCGGCAACACTTCCGCCTCGATGGCTGCCTACGCCTCTCGCGGTGCCATGCGCAGTCTGGTCCTGATTCCAGAAGGAAAAATTTCCTGGGGAAAGTTGTCGCAGGCTCTCGACTACGGCGCGGTCACATGCCAACTGCGCACCGATTTCGACGGCTGCATGCGGGTATTGAACCAGGTTGTCCAGCGCATGCCCGTGTATCTGCTCAACTCTGTTAACCCCTATCGCCTTGAAGGCCAGAAGACCGCTGCCATTGAATTGCTCGAGCAGCTAGGTTGGAATGTCCCCGATCACATTATCGTTCCCGGCGGAAATCTCGGAAACTCATCTGCCCTGGGCAAGGCCCTTCTGGAGTTGCGGAATCTTGGCCTGATCTCGCGTCTACCCAAGCTGTCAATCATCCAGGCGTGCGGAGCGAACCCATTTGTTCGCATGATTCGCAGCCGTGAGAAGAAACTGAATTCCGTAGAGGCAGATACGCTGGCAACGGCAATTCGCATCGGGAATCCCGCCTCCTGGAAAAAAGCCTTGCGAGCTCTCCAGGAAACGGGTGGCACAGTGGAAGAAGCCACTGAAGTGGAAATCGCTGAAGCAAAGGCGCAAATTGGCGCGGACGGCATCGGCTGCGAGCCAGCCTCTGCCGTGACTTTGGTGGGCGCCAGGAAACTAGTTCAGCAGGGCTTCATCAAGCGCGGCGAGCAGGTTGT
>JBLNFC010000376.1:0-4857 GCA_050263355.1 Acidobacteriota bacterium | reverse complement strand
TACGACGGAGCCCGGGTGGCGAACGATATCGCGCTTGGCTCGAATGCCTGAGGGCTCTTGAACCTCATCACGCGTGACCTGAAATACTGGCCCACGAAACACGGTGCGAGAAGACAGAATGCGCAGCTTGCCGGCTTTTACAGCGTTGGATTTGGCCATGTACATACTATAAGCGACGGTATTCACAAGAACTTCATCGATCGGGAGTCGTACGCTTCAACTTGGTGCTTGCGAAGCGCGCCTGCTATGCTGCCCGCCTATGGGGCGGAAGCCAAGCATCACCATCATAGGTCCGGGCAAGTTGGGGACCGCGCTGACGCTGTCGCTGCGCAGGGCGGGTTACACAATCGACGAGATCGTTACCGGTCGGCAATCCTCATCTCGCGCGCGAGCCGCGTTGTTGGCGCGAAAAGTCCAATCGCAGTGCCGTACGATTGCTCACGCAATTTTGTCCGCGGACGTGGTTTGGTTGTGTGTGCCAGATGCGGAAATTCGTAGATGCGCGCGTGACCTCCGATCTCGTACCGAATGGCAGGGGAAGACCGTACTGCACTCCAGCGGAGCGCTGGCCAGCGATGAACTGGATGCGCTTCGCCGCGAAGGGGCAACTGTGGCCTCGCTGCATCCGCTAATGACGTTTGTCTCGGCAAGCGTGCCTTCTCTCGACGGGGTGCCTTTCGCAGTCGAAGGAGATGCAAAGGCCGTTGGAGTGGCGACGACCATAGCACGCGATCTTGGTGGCAGCGTCTTTCCGATCAGCAAAAAACACAAGCCCGCTTACCATGCCTGGGGCTCGTTTTCGTCGCCGCTGCTTGTGGCCTTGCTTGTAACTGCTGAAGAGGTCGCCCGTACCGCGGGTATTTCATCGCGGGCTGCGCGTCGGCGAATGCTTCCCATCCTGCAACAGACGCTTTCCAACTACGCGAAGTATGGAGCAGCGGAGGCCTTCAGCGGCCCACTTATAAGAGGGGACGTGGCCACAATAAGGAAACACCTGGAAGTGCTTCGCCGACTTCCACGGGCGCGCGCGGTATACATCGCATTGGCTCAGGCTGCTTTGCGCAAGTTGCCCGTCTCACGGCGCATGCAATCCGCGAAGTTATTGGATCAGTTCTGAAGACGGTCGGCGGGAGCCGGCGTCGACCCCATGCCTCGACGACGCGACCATTTGTAGTCCCAGGAGAGCCAACACTGCGAAGGGCATCGAAGGCTGAGTGCGCAGCGGCGCTGAAAGAAGAGTTGCCGGCCTAATTAACGTGGGCGAGATTACGTTGATTAAGAATACGATGGTCGCTGAAGCCGGTTGCCAGGCGAACACGGCCGCGCTCGTCCAGAGAAGAATGCGCATAACGCCCCGCGCCGACATGCTTTTCCATTGTGAAAGCAGCAGAAGAAGCGCGGGCAGAATCATGATGTGGTCGTAGACAGCGTTGCCTGTGGAAAGGCTTACCACCGGGACAATACAAGTGAATGCCAATGTCGAAGCGAATCGGTGTGACGTCGGCTCATCGTGCCGCGACCTCCAAGAAAACCATATCGCCAGGAGCAGCAGAAACGCATTCATCAACGTGCCGACTATTTCGCCGAGAATGTAGACAGTCAGCGGAGGAACGGTGTAGTGCCGGTAGGAAACTATCGTGTGCCACCATTCGATAGGCCAGGATGGCAAAAGGAACATGGAGACTGCCGCAAGAACTCCGGTGCATATTGCGAGGCTTCGTACAAGGTTTCGACGCTGCGGCCAGCGGCTTAGAGTCCAGAGAAGCAGAAAACAGACAGGCACAATAGCCAATTGCGGCTTAATCGTAGCAATCGCAAGGGCAATCCCGGACAAAGCAAAGCGCTTGTTCGCTAGAAACCAGACTGCCAACGAAAAGGCGAAAAAGACAACGACCGTGAGTTGTTGGGTTACGAGTGCGTCGAGAAGCGAGTAACTGCACAGGGCCAACAGGGAAGTGATGCCTAATTGAGTTCGCGTCAGCGTGAGTCGCATCGCGCGTTTCCATAGAACTACCCCGAACACGACAAACAAGGGAAGTGCGGCCGCTGCGCAGGCGCGAAGGACCCAAAAGGGAAACCATGCAAAGGGAGCGAGCAAAAGAGCGATGTAGAGTGGGTAGGAGAAGCGATGCTGGTCGCGTTCATACGGGTTTTGCGGGTCCAGGACTCGGCCGTAAAGAACGGCCTGTATCTGGCGAGTGGAGTCTTCGTTGTAGGGCGATCGATGGTGCAGCAACAATTCGCGCGTCCCAAACCAGTATGGGTACATATCTTCCGCATAAAAGAATCCGATGTTGTGGGCGGCACGCGTGGCACGGGCGCGAGGCAGGAAGATTTGAAAGTAATAACCGGCCATTCCGGCCGCAAGGATCACACTGAGCACAACGGGACGCGCTTTGTGCGCCATCATGTTTCGGAGGAGTTTACACTTGCGCGAAGCGCTCTGAAAGAAGATGTCTAGCGTGAGGTAAACAGGTGGCCGAGCTTTTCTTTCTTGGTCTTTAGATAATCTTCCGCGTATGGCGCCGCGGATACTTCACAGGGGACCCTTTCCACAACTCTGATCCCTGCGCTCTCGAGTGCGGCGACCTTGTCGGGATTGTTCGACAGTAGGCGGACGCGGTCAACTCCGATATTTTTCAAGATTTCGGCAGGCAACGCGAATTCTCTATGATCTGCCTTGAAACCAAGTCGCTCATTCGCCTCCACCGTATCGAGTCCAGCGTCCTGGAGTGCGTAGGCCTGAAGCTTTGCCATTAAACCGATGCCGCGGCCTTCCTGCTGCTCGTATATCAGGATCCCAACGCCCTCCTGCGCAATCATGGCCAGCGCCATTTCGAGCTGTTGACGGCAGTCGCAGCGCAGAGATCCAAATACGTCGCCCGTGAGACATTGGGAGTGAATTCGCACCAAAGGCGGTCGCGTCTTCAGGTCACCCATAGTCAGCGCAACGGCCTCTTCCTTGCGCTTGCCATCGCCGAAACTGCCTTCGAAACCCAGTATCTGGAAGGTTCCCCACCGGGTAGGGAAGTGTGCAGTCGCGAGCTTACGTATGGCGGAGTCGGAACTCACAAGATTGATTATATATAGCCAGCTGCTCTGCTGGGGAACTCACGGCTACAAACGCCAGCAGGTCTCCTTGGCGAAAACCTACGGAATTAACTGTATGTCCAAGAGTGTAGGCCTCTGAAAGGATATCGTTGGGTGAATTTTCGCACCCCGTATCTTGAGAAGGAACAGTTCTGCTAGTGTCCCAAGCCGTTTCAGTCCCGTTCGAGGCACAGCCGCGCGAGCACCGCGCGCACGTGGTTCAATTCTATTCGCAAGATTCCTTTCTGCTGGACGAATTAACCAGGTTCATCGGTACAGCGCTGGTCAATGGTGGTGTCGCGGTCGTAATCGCGACCGGCAGCCATCGGGAAGAGTTGGCCAAGCGATTGTTGGCGCGCGGCTTCGATTTGTCCCGCGCGATGCAATGGGGGAGATACGTCCCGCTGGACGCGACCGAAACTCTCACCAGGTTCATGGTTGATGGACTGCCCGATGCGGCCAAGTTCCTTACTTACATGGGTGAGGTTATCGACGGAGCTAAGCTGACAGGCGAGGGTGAGAACCCAAAGATCGTGGCGTTTGGCGAAATGGTGGCGCTGCTCTGGTCCGAGGAAAATTACGAAGGCGCGATTCGCCTTGAGCAGCTATGGAACGAACTGGCAGAGGCGCGATCGTTCCACTTGCGCTGCGCTTATCCTATCGCTCATTTTAATCAGAAGGAGCACGCTCCAGCCTTTCTGAGGATCTGCGGCGAGCATTCCGCGGTAATACCGGGCGAAAGCTATACGAGTGTTTCAAGCGATGAAGAGCGCTATCTCATCATCTCGCAGCTGCAACAAAAGGCTGAGGCGCTCGAGACCGAAGTCGCAGAACGCAAGCGTGTGCAGGAAGCTCTTCTTGTCAGTCAGGAAGCCCTGCGTAAGTCGCACGAGGAGCTGGAAGCACGCGTTTTATCGAGAACGCGCGAACTGGCAGAGGCCGAGTCGCGATTGCGGGAACTTTCACGACGGCTCCTGAACCTGCGCGACGAAGAGCGCAGACGATTAGCGCGTGAGTTGCATGACAGTACAGGACAGACTCTCGCCGCCCTTGCACTCAGCCTGGCCATGCTCCAGGGAACAGACTTGGATCCACGGGCGGTGGAGAAGCTCAAGGAAGCCGCACACCTGACCGATCAAGCGCTGCAGGAAATTCGAACACTCTCATATCTTCTGCATCCGCCCATGCTGGACGAAGCAGGTTTAGTTCTGGCTTTGGACTGGTACGTTGAGGGCTTCGCACAGCGCAGCAGAATGCAAATTGCTCTCGATCTACCATCTGAGTCCAAGCGACTACCCCAGGAGATGGAACTGGCGATTTTCCGGATCGTGCAGGAAGCCTTGACCAATGTTCACAGGCACTCCGGAAGCACGTCAGCATCGGTGAAATTGAGCATCGATAGCGATTCCGTACGCCTTAATGTTGCGGACGCGGGAAAAGGCATGTCCGCAAGTCGTGAAGAGACTGGCCGTCATGCTGGAGTCGGAATACGTGGAATGCGGGAACGGGTCTTGCACCTGAATGGCGAGATGGAGATCTCGTCGACAGATTCTGGAACCACTCTAAAAGTCACTCTGCCGATTCCGAAAACGACTTTGTCGGGTTAGGGCCGCCCCCTGCCGCTTATCTCTTGAGCCGCTACACATTAAAGAAATCGGCGTTTCTCATCGCGATATTTTTCCAGAGATTGTTGGGATTCGTGAGTAACTCGCTCTAATCTTCTCAGGGCCCGCAGACCAGGTGCGATCTGTCGGGGCTCGAGTTCCT
>JBLNFC010000375.1:0-5246 GCA_050263355.1 Acidobacteriota bacterium | reverse complement strand
ATTCCTGACTGCACCCAGAACAGCACAATAGCGCTAAGAGCGATACCTGTGACCAGACAAATGAGCAGGAAGCTGCCGGCACGGATGGTCATATCCGCCTGAGAAAGCAGCCTTTGCAGAGCGGAGACCTGCGCCGAACGTTTTAAGAAAGTGTCGAGAACAGGAATCTCGCTGAGCTGTTCATCGCGCAGCAGAGCCAGTTCCTCGCTTGGTTCGCGTTCTGGAGCTTTCTGCGCCGCGGCAAGACGCTCACGCAGAAGGCGGGCGCGGGCGCGTCGCTCATCGAGCAGGGAGCCGCCGATGAATACGGCGAGCGCCACCACTATGAACACGATCATGGTGATAGCCGCAGTCATTGGGCTTGTCCTCCTCTCATGAAGCTCAGATCTCCATCCTTGAATCGAACATGGCGGGACGTAAGCGACAGCCCGCCGTGGCTAAACGTTCGGCGAAGCGCGGCCGGATGCCGCTTGCCTTGAATGTACCTCGGATTTTTCCGCTTTCATCGATTCCGATGCGTTCAAAGGAGAAAATGTCCTGCATGGAGATCGCGTCACCTTCCATGCCGGTGATTTCGGAGATGGAAATGACCTTGCGCGTGCCATCGGAGAGGCGAGCGACCTGAACCACGCCCTGTATGGCTGACGTCATCTGCTGACGCACGGCGCGCTCCGGGATATTCAAATTAGCCATCAGGGACATGTTTTCAATGCGGGCGAGCGCATCGCGGGGGGAGTTTGCGTGCACGGTCGTCAAGGAGCCCTCGTGGCCCGTATTCATGGCTTGCAACATGTCAAACGCTTCTTCGCCGCGTACCTCGCCCACCACAATGCGGTCGGGACGCATACGCAAGCTGTTGATCACGAGTTGCCTTTGCCGGACAGCGCCTTTTCCTTCAATGTTGGGCGCGCGCGTTTCCAAGCGTACGACGTGCTCCTGCTTCAGTTGCAATTCGGCCGCATCCTCGATGGTAACGATACGCTCGGTGGAAGGGATGTATCCCGAAAGCACGTTGAGCAATGTAGTTTTTCCGGCGCCAGTACCGCCGGAGATCAGTATGTTGAGCTTCCCTTTGACCATGGAGGAAAGCAGCTCCAGCATTGGTTCGGTCAGAGTTTTGTTCTCGATCATGTTGCGAGCAGTGAGCGGATCACGACCGAAACGACGAACCGAGAGGCAAGGGCCATCGATAGCGAGGGGAGGAATGATAGCGTTTACGCGGGAGCCGTCCTGCAATCGGGCATCGACCATGGGGGACGATTCGTCCACCCGGCGTCCGACGCGGGAAACGATGCGATCGATAATCTGCATCAGGTGAGCGTCGTCCTTGAAAGTGAGCCCGGTGAGTTCAAGCTTGCCATTGCGCTCGATATATACCTTGTTGTACCGGTTGACCAGGATATCGGAGATGGTCGGGTCTTTTAAGAGTTGCTCGAGAGGCCCGAGGCCGAATATCTCATCGAGGATTTCACGCGCCAACCGTTCGCGCTCCGCAAAGCTGAGCGGCACGGCCTCGCTGTTTACGGAGTTGCGAATGAGGATGAGCACCTCTTCGCGTGCCGTCTCGCTGGGTGTGCGCCCGAGTTTCTCCAGGTTGAGGCGGTCCAGGATCTTGCGGTGAAGATCAGACTTGACCTGCTGGTATTCACTTCGTTCGAATGTCTGTAGATTCGCCATCATCATCAGTGCTGTGTTTGGTCGAAATCGGATCTCGTTCTAAGACAACAACCCGCGACGCTATACGGTCTTGAACAAAGACCAAGCAGTCCGTTTCACTTCAATATCATTTTGCGTCAGCACCGAGGCCAGGCCTGCAAAGGAACGCGCTATCTCGGTGTGGTTCTGTTGCATGATCGGGACGCCGCGATCAATCCCCGCCGACACCGACAAATAAGAGTTTGGAATTTTCCAGAGCAGCTTTGCCCCTGCAGCGGTTTCAGCATCGGCTTCCGTGAATCCAGGAACTTTGCGGAAGCGGTTCAGGACGAGACGCACACGCTCTCGGCTGCCGGTTTCGGAAAGGAACTGGAGTACACGGGCGGCACTCCAGAGCGAAGCAACGTCGGTGTGACCCACGAGTAGAACGCTTTCCGAGAGGTTGCAGACCAGGCGCGTCGTGCTATCCATGCGGCTGGAGGTATCGGCGACGACGTAGCGGTAATGATTCACCAGCATGTCAAGCAGCCTTGCGAACTCAGCGGTGGAGGGCTCGACCAGGGCGGGCATATTGGCTCCCGCAAGAACCTGCAAACCGTCACTGTGACGCGTCATGAAGCTTTCCAGCAGGGAACTGTCGAGCCGGTGCAGGTTGCGGATGGCGTCGCCCACGGTGAAGAGGGGCTTCATGTTTAGGTGCAATGCGGCATGGCCGAGCGGCGCCAGGTCAATTAATGCGACGTTCTGGTGCGCCGCTTGCAGTGCGACGGCAAGATTGACCGCGACGGTGGTTGCGCCGCTACCCCCTTTAGCATTTACCACGGTAAACAACTTGCCGCGGGACCCTTCGCTTCCCAGCTTGCGCTGGGCGGTCGTGAGCCGGACAAAGGCTTCCAGCAAATCAGTGGTGGTGGTCGGCCGCTCCAGGAATTCGCGAGCGCCTGACCGCATAGCGTTAACGATGACCTGCGGCTGGTGCAGGGTGCCGATGGCAAACACGGCAGTGGCGGGAAGTTCCTGATGGAGTAATTCAATGGCGCGCAGAGCGTTGGTGGCTCCGTCGGTTGGGATATCAATCAGAACGACATCGGCATTAGCTGCCTGGATACGCCGGACCACAGGGTCTGTAGCCGCAACTGGGAAGGTAGCGCAGGAATGCACTGTGCGAGCCACACTAGTGCCATCAACGAGGACCTGAAGCACGGCTCGCTGTTCGTTATCGGGTGTAACTATGACTACGGAGAGTTCGGGCATTCCTGGCCCCTGGAGCACCTGTTGAATATAAGCTTACCGCATTCCACCAGCACTGCCACGGGTTTCTCTTGCGCTGCCTCAGGATGGCTACTGGGAACCACCGGAAGGCTTCTTATTGTCAAATTTGTCCTTGTCCATATAGGGTCGCGGTGTGCTGGGTCCTGCCGGCGGCTGGGCCGACGGAGACACTTTACGTGCGGTTACCATGACCATCAGTTCTGATCGACTCTTGGTTGCGCTCTTGCTACGGAATAAATAGCCCAGTACAGGTATGTCCCCAATTCCTGGCATCTTGTTCATGACGCTGGTGACACGGTTATCGAGCAGCCCGGCGATGACAAAACTCTGGCCATCCTGGATTTCAAACTCGGTATCGGCTTTCCGTGTGGTGAGCGCGGGAACATTGAAGCCGGAAATGGTGAGTCCATTGGCAAAGTCCAAGGCGCTGACCTCGGGCACTACATGCAGATGAATAGCGCCGGAAGGCATGATGACCGGGGTAAATTTCAATTTCACGCCAAATTCGCGAAATTGGATGGTCACGGAAGAAACACCTTGTCCCGCCTGTACTACGGGGAACGGAAACTCACCGCCAGCCAGGAAACTCGCCTCCTTGCCATTAACCGCAATCAGGTTGGGTTCAGCCAGAATTTGCAGTAGATTTTTCTGCTCCAGGTCGGCAATGATGGCGCCGAAATTGATGTCACGGCGGAAAAGAAATATATTCAGCGCATTATTGAAGTTGATTGTGCCACTCGACCCCGGGGCGCTGCTGCCTGAACCCTGACTACCCGAGTTGTTCACCGAAAAGCCGCCAAATTGTCCTGTAGTGGTCGTTCCAATTGTGTTGCCCGCGCCCGTCGAAAAAAGATTCACTCCCAGCTGTACGGTCGCAGACCGATCGACATCGGCGAACTTGACTTCCAGCAGTATCTCCTGCGCTCCCACTGGACCGAAGCTCAATACGTTAACAACGCTCTTAGAATAGGCGTCCGCAATGAGGGCGGCCCTCTTGGCGACGTCCTCGGTTGAAACATGACCGGAGAGCACGATCGCGTTCCGCGAGGGGCTCACCGTAATTTGCTCGTCAGGGAAGACCCGGTGGATCTCTTCGGTCGCAGCGCTAACATCCACATCGACTCGCAGGTCGAAGCTGCGCGAGCGTTCCAGTTCATCCCAGATGAGCAACGAAACTTCGCCGGGAGCGCGACCGTGCACCAGAATCTGGGTTGGGGTAATTGGTTGGGCATCAGCAACCGCAGGATCAGTTACCGCCACGCGCTTCAGCCGCTCTGTGGTGTTAATCAATAGGGACTTGCCTACGAGCACGCGCAACGGCGCTGCTGCGGCCGGTTCCGCCTGAGCAGATGAGCTGGTACTGGGGGGAACTGGCGCTTGCGGGTTTGCGTTCGAATTTTGTGGTGGAGCCGTAACCACGGGGGTGGCATTGGACGGCGTCGGCGCACCTTGCGAGCCGGTGTCGGGAGGAGCGTTGCTCTGATCGGGGGTATTCGCCTGTGCCTGACCCAGGGCAATCGAACTAACCACCAGCAGCGCTACCAGTGCGGCGTACTTGCGGCCAACTCTCATGTTCAAGGCTCTCTCCATAAAGGATCGCGTCTTACAGTGCCGGATGAATTCAGTGCTGAGCTCACTGATCAAACTTGATTTCCTTCTTTTCTTGTCCTCGAATCACTTCGATCGTGTAGGGACTCGGCGGCGCAGATGCAGGTGCTGGTTTGGAGACCCGTGCTAGTTTGGGTCGCGCGTTCACAGTAGCGGGAAGGGGCGCTGATGCGCCGTAGAGCACTGCATTGCGAACCGAGGGAAGCTTTTGCTGGTTGGTATCGAGCGGATTTCTTAGAGAAAGCTGAATGCGGCCTTCCTGACTAGCCAAGGTCAGTTTCTGCGCGTCCTCAGGAGACACCAAGAGGGTAATTACGGGCACACTTTGCGGCTCGCCCGCGGCATTGCGCTCCAACTTCTGTCCGGCGGCGAGCACGGCAATGTTCTCCAGCACCGTGGTGGTTTGGTTATCCGCAGTTCCTCCGGGGCTGCCGGTAAGCAGTACGTCGACTCGGGTTCCGGGAACCACGAAGCCGGCGACGGCTACCACTTCATTGACTCTTACCGACACGGCCCGCATGCCCGGCGGTATTAGAGCGGGCATACCGGACCCGGCATTTTCCCCAGCTACCTTGCTGGGCAGAATGAATTCGCCTTTGGAAATGGGCAGAACTACGCCGCGACCGACGACGCGGGTCTTGGAATGAAAGACGCCCTCGGGAAGGCTTTCTGCCGGAAATCTTACGAGCCGCAGATCGCGGTCTTCAATC
>JBLNFC010000374.1:0-4572 GCA_050263355.1 Acidobacteriota bacterium | reverse complement strand
ATTGCTGCTCAACGTCGCAGAGCAGTACGTCGTATCCACTGCGCGCAAACACGTGAGCGATGCCGTTGCCCATGGTGCCTGCTCCGACTACGCCAACTCGCTTGATCTCCATACAGAATCTCCCACGCCGAGCAGCAAAACCGAGAAGTGTAACAGAAAGGCGAAGGCCTCCGGAGTGGGCTTCTGTTGCGCACCGGACAAGTTCGCGGCAACGTCCTAACCCGCGCACGTGGCAAAAGTTTTGTGCCGTCAAAAAATTATTCATGGCCTTCCCGCGCACTGCGCATGCAGCAAACTCGCGAGTCGCGCGCATCACATTCAACAGAACCAGGAACAGCGGAGCAGAGGCGGGTTGAGCAAGGGGAGGTTCAAACCCGCCTCCGGCGTTGGGTCCCAGGACCTGGTAGGAGGCAACATGAAGCACACAACCAAGTGGACGATCCTGACGATGGCAGTGACGCTCCTGTTTAGCGGGTTCGCTGTGGCACAGCGGGATAGAGACGATGACGACGGCTACTACCGCGGCGGTGATCGGGCACAGGCGCAACAGTACGGATTTCAGAATGGCTATCGCGACGGAATGCGCAAGGGACGCGAAGAAGGCCGCGAAAACGATCCTTTCGATTACCAGACGCCCGACTGGCGCCAGGCAAGCCGCGGCTACGAGAATTGGATGGGATCAAGGTCTTCCTTCCAAAATGGTTACCGCGATGGCTATCGTTCCGGCTTTCAGGCGGGATACGAAAATATCCGCGGACGCGGCGGCGATTACGACAACGATCGTGATTATCGTGGCGTAGGAGACCGCGAGTGGAGTTATGGTCGCAACCGTTACGGTTACAACAGCCCCGCTTACAACATCGGTTACCAGGACGGATCAAGGGTGGCGCGCGAAGACCTCGAGAGTCACAAACGTTTCAATTCCAGCCCGCGTGGTAAGTACGACGACCGCGACCGTGGATATCGGCGCGAATACGGCGACAAGCACGAATACAAAGAGCAATACAGCGCTGGCTATCGCGACGGATATCAGTCCAACTTTCGCCGTTATGGGCGCTGGTAAAGCCCGTCCTAAGATTTGTCATCCTGAGGGCCTTCAGGCCCGAAGGACCTGTGTATTTCAGCGGTGGAATTATAGGTCGCAACTTTGCGCGGGGATGACAAGCAGGACTGTTGAAGCCGAACTGGCTGGCGCGGCTAAGAACTCGACTTGCCCGCCACCTGCAGACGCGCGTCGGCGCGCTGCAGAGCCTGTTCGGCGCGATCGAAATCAGTATTGGGGTCCGCACTCTTCAAACGCTCTTCGGCGCGCTGCTTCGCCTCCTCAGCCCGCCTGACGTTGATCTCGTCCGCACGTTCCGCCGTTTCAGCCAATACCGTCACTTTACTGGGCAGGACTTCCGCAAAACCCCATGCCACCGCCAGACGGTGGGTGTAGCCCTGGTTGCGATAGCTGATCTCCCCCACAGCCAGCTCAGTGATAAGCGGAGCGTGCCCCGGCAAGATTCCCAGATACCCATTCTTTCCGGGTATCTGCATCTCTTCGGCCACGTCGCGGACCACCAGTTTCTCTGGTGTGACGATCTCGAATTCGAAAGTGTCCGCCATATTCGTAGTACGTCCCGGTTGTTGGTCGTTCGCCTCCGCAGCTAATAAGAGGCGACAGCTTGCTCTGTAATTCCAATCGCCGGACAAGCCAACGACCACGGACCAATGACCAACCACTAACGACCAACGACTATTCCTACGCCGCCGCCGCGCTCTTCATCTTCTCGTTGGCTTCCAGCACCTCGTCGATCGTGCCTTTCATGTAGAAAGCCTGCTCGGGAATGCTGTCGTGCTTGCCGTCTACAATCTCTTTGAAGCCCTTTACTGTGTCGGCAACCTTTACATAACGCCCCGGCGATCCGGTGAACTGCTCCGCCACGTGAAACGGCTGCGACAGGAACTTCTGTATCTTTCTGGCGCGAGAGACCGTGAGTTTCTGATCCTCGCTCAACTCGTCGATTCCAAGAATGGCAATAATGTCCTGCAGGTCTTTGTAGGTCTGCAGAACTTTCTTCACCGACTGCGCCACATCATAGTGCTCTTGGCCCACAATACGCGGGTCGAGAATGCGCGACGTCGAAGCCAGAGGATCGACCGCGGGATAGATTCCAATTTCGGTCAATGCGCGCGAAAGCACCGTGGTGGCGTCAAGGTGAGCGAACGTGGTGGCCGGCGCAGGATCAGTTAAATCGTCGGCTGGCACGTAAATCGCCTGCACCGAAGTGACGGAGCCCTTCTTCGTCGATGTGATCCGCTCCTGCAATTCGCCCATCTCGGTCGCAAGGTTCGGCTGGTATCCCACGGCGCTTGGCATGCGTCCGAGTAACGCCGAGACTTCCGAGCCCGCCTGCGTGAACCTGAAAATGTTGTCGATGAAAAGCAGCGTGTCAGCGCCTTCCTCGTCGCGGAAATATTCCGCAACCGTGAGTCCTGTGAGCGCAACCCGCAGACGCGCTCCCGGCGGTTCAGTCATCTGCCCATAAATCAGTGCAGCCTTTGATTTCGAAGGATCGCCCGGCTTGATCACGCCCGACTCGCTCATCTCCAGCCACAGGTCGTTGCCTTCGCGAGTGCGCTCTCCTACCCCGGCAAATACCGAGAAGCCGCCATGCTGCTTGGCGACGTTGTTAATCAATTCCATGATGACGACGGTCTTGCCCACGCCAGCGCCGCCGAATAGACCGATTTTGCCGCCCTTTAAGAAGGGTTGAATGAGGTCGACAACCTTGACCCCGGTCTCGAACATTTCGGCCGTGGTTGCCTGCTCGTCAAAGGCCGGAGCCGGTCGATGAATGGGCATGGTCTTGGTGTGCTCGATCGGACCGAGTTGATCCACGGGTTCGCCGATCACGTTCATCACGCGTCCTAGAGTCCCGGGGCCAACTGGCACGGAGATGGGTCCGCCCAGATCAATGGCTTTCATGCCACGCACCATGCCCTCGGTGGCCTGCATGGCAATCGCGCGCACGCGGCCCTCTCCCAGGTGTTGCTGCACTTCGAGAATAACGTTGACCGGTGAAGGCACCTGGAAACCGTCGCTGGTGACCCGCAACGCCTCATAAATCGGAGGCATGGTCGCCTCGGCAAATTGCACGTCTACAGCGGGACCGGCGATCTGAATTACGTGTCCGATATTTTCTGGCATATGACTCCGAATATTTACAACGCGGCTGCGCCGCTCACAATTTCGATAATCTCTTTGGTGATCTTCGCCTGCCGCGCCCGGTTCATGGCCAACGTCAGGGAATCGATCATGTCGCTGGCGTTGTTGGTGGCCGCTTCCATTGCCGTCATTCGAGCTGCGTGCTCCGCTGCCACCGATTCCAGCAGAGCCCGGTAAATCTGCACGCCGACGTACTTCGGCAACAGCCCTTTGAACAAGTCCCCCGGAGACTGCTCATATATGTAATCGACCTGGGCAGTGCCAAATTTCGCGGCGGCTTCGTCCATTGCTGTGGTGTCTGCCGCACGCAGACCGACCCCCGCGCTCTTCGCTGCTTCGCCAGCCCTCTCCCGCTGTTCCTCGCTTAGTTCTTCCGCCTGGCGAACCGCGCTTTCACCAATCTGCTCGATGGGCAAAATCTGCTCCACCACCAGCCGCTGTGCAATAACCGACTTGAACTCGTTAAACAGGAGGTATACCGAATCGATGTCGCACTCGCAATATCGCTGGATAACGCGCTGTGCGATGTCCTCCGCAAGCGAGTACTCGATCTTGTTCAAAACACCAATCCGCTCGCCAATGATGGTGATCGGGTTGCCATCCTGACTTGTCTCGGCCTGCTTTTGTACTCTGGGCTCCGCTGCCGGAAAACGCCGGCGGAGAAAGTCTCTGCCCTTCCTGCCAATGGCCTCGATTTCAATGTTCTTTCCCACCTTCGATTCAAGGAACCGGGTTGCTGCTTTAAGAATATTGGTGTTGAAAGCGCCGGCGAGTCCCTTGTCTCCCGTAACAACGATCAGCAGGACATTTCGCTCGTCGCGCTGCGCCAGCAAGGGATGGCGTGGCTGCCCTGTTTCCGCATCGTAAACTTCGGCCCTCGAAACCAGCGATTTCAACACATTCGTCAGCATCTGCCCAAACGGACGAGCAGCAAGCGCCCGATCCTGCGCCCGCCGCAACTTCGCAGCTGACACCATTTTCATCGCCTTCGTGATCTGGCGCGTGTTGGTCACGCTACGGATGCGCCGGCGAATATCAAGAATGTTGGCCATGAATTCGTTTTGATCCGAGGCAGAAAGCCGAGAGCCGAGCGCCTGCCTACTTTGCTGCCGCCATCTCCTCTTTCCGTGATGCGACGAACTGCTGCTTGAATTCCTTGAGAACACTGGTCATCTGCTGTTTCAATCCATCGTCGAGAATCTTTTTCTCCATGATGGTGCGCAGCAGGCCGGCATTGGTCGTGTCCACGTACTTGTACAATTCCGATTCGAAATCGCGAATCTGGTCCACCGGCAGATCGTCCAGAAACCCGCTGGTCCCGGCGAAGATGATCAGAATCTGCTTGGAGAATGGCAAGGGTG
>JBLNFC010000373.1:0-4835 GCA_050263355.1 Acidobacteriota bacterium | reverse complement strand
GCCAAAACTGTGGCGTAGTCGAAGCATGTTGGAAAGGCCATTTGCGAGCCCGCCCTAGTTGAAGGGCGGCGGCCGAGCGTAGCTCGGCTTGTTTTTTGCTGTCTGACCGTGACGATCACATCACACAGGTTTATGGATTCAATACCTGAGACCTGAGACCCGTTTGAAAGCTTTTGTTACCGGAGCAACGGGGTTTGTCGGCAGCCACGTGGCGCGCGCGCTGGCTGAGCGGGGGGCGGATCTGCGGTTGCTGGTTCGGTCGAACAGCAATCCGAAGAACATCCAGGACCTGCCAGGGGATCGCGTCATAGGTGACTTGCGGGATCCTTCTTCATTGGAGAAGGCGATCTCAGGGTGCGATGCGGTCTTCCACGTTGCCGCGGACTATCGGCTCTGGATTCGAGATCCAGACCAGATGTATCGCTCGAATGTTGAGGGCACGCGCGCAGTTCTGGACAGTGCGAGGAGAAACGGCGTGCGCCGCGTGGTTTACACCTCGAGTGTAGCCACGATGGGGTTTACGTCGAACGGGCGCCCAGCGGATGAGCAATCACCGGTGGCGCTCGAAAGTATGATCGGCCACTACAAGCGTTCCAAGTTCATGGCGGAGCAGGTGGCGTTAGATGCAGGGAAGAGCGGGATGGAGGTTGTGGTGGTGAACCCCACGACCCCGGTAGGCGAGCAAGATATAAAACCGACGCCCACGGGGCGCATCATTGTGGACTTCCTGAAGAAGAAATTCCCCGCGTATGTGGACACGGGGCTGAACCTGGTGGATGCCACCGAATGCGCGCGTGGACATGTGGCGGCGTATGAAAAAGGGCGCTCAGGAGAGCGCTACATCCTGGGTGGCGAGAACCTGACTTTGAAGCAGATCCTCGACAAGCTGGCTGCGATTACAGGGCTGCCGTCGCCGAGTATACGGGTGCCTTATATCGTCGCTTTGGCGACCGGCGTTGTCGATGAATTGTTTACGGGACGCATTATGAAGCGCGAGCCACGGGCGACGATTGATGCCGTGCGCATGGGCCGTAAGAAGATGTTCGTGTCCTCGGCTAAAGCCGAGCGGGAACTGGGCTGGAAGATTGTTCCGGTGGATGACGCGCTCCGACGCGCTACCGACTGGTTTCGAGCCCATCATTATGTATGAAACACCTGACATGTATGAAACAGCTGACCTGATGCCTACAAAGGTTGCTATTGTCGCCGCGCTGAAGCGCGAGGTGAAGCCGCTCATCAAAAGCTGGACTGCGGTACAGCGCGAGTATAGCGGTCGCCCGTATAAATTTTTCGAGAGCAATCACCTGGTACTCGTGTGCGCAGGAATAGGGTCCGAAGCAGCGAGAAGAGCGACTGAAGCTGTGATTGCAATTTACGCCCCTGAGCTGATTATCTCGGCGGGTTTTGCGGGTGCTCTGGATCGCTCGCTGAGGGTTGGAGACTCGTTTGTTCCCCGCCACATCATCAATGCTGGAGACGGCAGCGCTTCCGAAACCGAGAGCGGCAGCGGCACCCTGGTAAGTTTTGGCTCCATTGCAAGTCCTGAGCAGAAGGCCAAACTCGGTACGGCGTACGCGGCGCAAGCGGTGGATATGGAGGCGGCAGCAGTAGCGCGAGCGGCGCACGTACATGGAACACGCTTTGCTTGCGTAAAGGCTATTTCTGACGACCAAGACTTTGACATGCCGCACATGGAGCGCTTTGTGAACGATGGCCAGTTCAGTACGTCCAGGTTTCTTGCGCATTCGATCGCGCAACCTTGGCTTTGGCCGCGCGTCATCCGTCTGGCTAAGAACAGTGCCAGAGCTGCCAGGTCGTTGTGCAAGTTGCTGGAGCAGTACAATCGGAATCCAGAGTTTCTGGAGAATGTACCCGCTGCTGTGCATCTAATCAGTAAGCACAAAGGCTAATGATGGCGATCGCCAAGACCAGTCTGGTAGAAGAGCGAAGCCAGGTTGTTCCCACGACCATGATGGCTGCGGTTTATCGTGGGGTCGACGACGTCCGCATGGAAACCGTAGCGGTTCCGGAGATTGGGCCGCGAGAGATGCTGGTGCGCGTGCATACCTGCGGAATCTGTGGCACCGATCTAAAGAAAATTTCTGCTGGTTCACACTCCGCTCCTCGGATTTTTGGACATGAGACTTCAGGAGTGGTGGCAAGGGTGGGAAGTGCGGTGGACAGGTTCCGCGTAGGCGATCGCGTCATGGTCTTCCATCACATTCCCTGTGGAGAGTGCTACTACTGCCGCCATAAAACCTTTGCGCAGTGCCCTGCGTACAAGAAAGTAGGTTGTACAGCAGGGTTCGAACCAAGTGGCGGCGGATTCGCGGAATATGTGCGAGTCATGGATTGGATCGTGGCGCGGGGCGCGGTTTTGATTCCGCCTGAAGTCTCATTCGAACAAGCCTGCTTCGTGGAACCCGTGAATACCTGCATGAAGGGTATTGAAGGATTGAAACTGCAGCGCGAGGAGACCGTGCTGGTGATCGGCCAGGGTCCGATTGGCATAATTTTGGGTGTTTTAGGCCGGCGCGCCGGGGCTAGGGTTATTACTTCCGACTTGTATCCAGAAAGGCTTAAAATAGCTGCATCCTTCGGTTTGGACGAGTCGTTCGAGGCGTCGTGCGTCGACGTGGTCGAATCAGTGCGAACTGTCACTGAGGGTCGGGGTGCGGATGCCACCATCCTTGCCGTGGGTGGCAGCAAGCTTATCCCTGTGGCCATGCAAGCAACACGCCCGGGAGGCCGCGTCTTATTGTTTGCGCAGACCGCGCGCGGGGAGGTCAGTATTGACCCCGCTGCCATTTGCGTCGATGAAAAGACGCTGCTGGGATCGTATAGTGCGTCCGTCGATTTACAAGAAGAGTCGGTGCGTTTTGTGATGCGTGGTGAGATGAATCTTGCCAGCCTGATTTCGCATCGTTTTCCGCTGGCGCAGAGCGTGGAGGCCCTGAAACTAGCTGCCCATCCTCAGCCCGATTCGCTGAAGATTGTGATTCAACCGGGCAGTGCGTGGGAAGGAAACTCATTGTGAACGGAAAAATGACGGCTGCCGTCCTCTACGGCAAAGAAGACGTAAAAATCGAGAAAGTTCCGATTCCGCACGTCGAAGAGGGCGAGGTCCTGATCAAAGTGCAGGTGGCCCTGACCTGTGGTACCGACGTCAAGGTCTATCGCCGCGGCTATCACGCGCGCATGATTGTTCCACCCGCCCTGTTTGGGCATGAGTTGGCCGGCGTTGTTGAACAGGTCGGAGCCGGTGTTAAAAGCTTCCATACGGGGAACAGGGTTGTCGCACTCAATTCCGCTCCGTGCGGCAGATGTTTTTATTGCTCCAAGCATCAGGAAAATCTTTGTGAAGACCTGCTCTTCAACAATGGGGCGTACGCCGAGTACATTCGCATACCGCGTCGCATTGTTGAACGCAACATGCTGACGATTCCCGATTACATCAGCTATCAGGATGCCGCCATGGTCGAGCCCCTGGCCTGCGTTCTGCGTGGTTTGCACGAAACGGGAGTTGAAATAGGCGATACCGTGACCGTGATCGGAGGTGGTCCGATAGGTCTCATGTTCGTTCAAGTGGCCCACGCGATCGGCTGTAATGTAGTAGCGGTCGTGAAACGCGATTCGCAAGTTGCCGCCGCTAAGCGCAAAGGGGCGCACGACGTGGTTCAGATCACCAAGGTGAGCGATCCCATTGAAGCGGTTCGCCAGGTTTCGCCATCAAAACGCGGCTCTGACGTGGTGATTGAAGCCGTGGGACGACCCGAAGCATGGGAATGGGCCGTCAACATGGTGCGGAAAGGCGGCACGGTCAACTTCTTCGGTGGATGCGCCTCTGGAACAAAGGTTCAACTCGACACCAACCGGTTGCATTATTCGGAGATCACGCTCAAGGCGACGTTCCATCACACGCCCGAAACAGTTCGTCGGGCCTTCGCACTGATTGCCGAAAAGAAGGTGAAGGGCGCCGACTACATCACCGGCGAAGCGCCCCTGTCGCGTCTGCATGACGTGCTGCGTCACATGCTGAATCGCAACGGGGACATCAAGACGGCGATCATTCCCGGTCATTGAGGCACGAAGGCCGTACTTACCTCTAGAACCCTAAATGTCTTCTATTGCCAGCAACGGGCTTTCTGGATGGAGTGCACTGCCTCCAGAATACGCAATTCCGCCCGTTGCTCCATCCTTGGCCGAAGCGCGGCAATACTGCCGGAAGCTGGCAACGAATCACTACGAAAACTTCTCGGTCGCGACGTGGTTTCTTCCCAAGCGGCTCCGGCAGCACTTCTACAATGTCTACGCGTATTGCCGTATCTCGGACGACCTCGGAGATGAAGTCGGCGATCCGCGGGCTTCTTTGCAACTGCTGGACGCATGGCAACAAGAACTGGAAGCCTGCTACGTTGGCTCTCCCAAGCATCCCGTCTTCGTTGCTTTATCCGAAACCGTACAGGACTTCGAGATCCCCAAGCATGAATTCTCCGACCTCCTGACGGCTTTCCGGCAGGACCAAACCGTGACTCGCTACAAGAGCTTCGACGATCTGCTTGGTTACTGCAACAACTCCGCGAACCCAGTCGGTCACCTGGTGCTTTATCTGTGTGGCTACAAGGACTCGGAGCGGCAGCTCTTGTCGGATTTCACCTGCACCGCCCTGCAGCTCGCGAACTTTTGGCAAGACGTGAGCGTGGACTACGCCAAAGGCCGCATTTACCTGCCACTCGAAGACTTGCATCGCTTCGCCGTAAGCGAGGACGATATCGCTCACCAGCGCAACACCAGCGCTTTTGTGGAGATGATGAAATTCGAGGTGGAGCGTGCTC
>JBLNFC010000372.1:0-5692 GCA_050263355.1 Acidobacteriota bacterium | reverse complement strand
GATCTTTGGTGATAACTTCGCCACCATGCCGCGGTCTTCGTACTCATAAAATTTTCCCATCGACGTCGGGAAAACCAGCAGCGGCATCCCGAAATGCCCGAAGACAAGCAACTCCATTTCCCGGTTGAGTTCTCGGCTGTACCCCTTCAGGTATTCACGGTTCATAGGCGGCGAGTATCTTACCTTATGCGCTATCCTTGTCAGCGCAGCGTAAGAGCGGCGTTGCGTAACGGCAGCGTTGTGGAAGAGCGGCGCTCCAGCGCCGCGTAGAAGGGAACACATCGGCAATTTGCCCCTGGGTTAGCTGTCGAAGAGCGGCGCTTTAGCACCGCGTTAGCGAACAACACGTTAAGGCTTTAGCCCCCGGTTAGACGTGGAAGAGCGGCGCTTTAGCGCAGCGTTAAGAGGCAGTACAACGGGGGCTTTAGCCCCTGAGCCTTTGCGCGAACCATTTGAGAAACCTCACCCAGGACGACGTCAAAACCGCACTCGAACCCACACGAGTGATTGCCGCGATCGAAGATGCTTTCCGCGACCGTTACCCCGCCACCCTCATGCCCGTGCGCACGCAGATGAAGCTGGCGGAAGGCATCTTCCTCGTGATGCCTTGCTACGATCGCGAAGGCCACGGACTGGGGATGAAGCTCGTTATGGTCGTCGATACTCCCGCCAATCCTGACCAAAAGCTTCACGCCACCTACCTCATTCTTGATTCCGCCACCGGCCATCCCACACTCAGCATGCCCGCCGCCTACCTCACTGAGATCCGAACCGCTGCCACTTCCGCCGTGGCCACCAAATTTATGGCGCGCGAAGACGTCCGCGTCCTGGGCATCTTCGGCACTGGGCGGCAAGCCCGTGCTCATCTTCAGGTGCTAAGGCACGTTCGCAACTTCCAACACTTCCTCGTATCTGGCTCCGATCCGGGCCGCAGCAAAGAATTCGCCGCGGAAATGGCCCGCGACCTCGGCGCTCCCGTCGAGTCGGTCTACTCGCGGGCGTGCGCTTCGGAATCCGATGTCCTCTGCACCTGCACGACATCTCCGAATCCGCTTTTCGATGGCCACCTCTTGCGTGCGGGAACCCATTTGAATCTGGTCGGCTCTTTCCAGCCCCATACGCGGGAAGTAGACGACGCCACCATTCAGCGGTCCCGCGTCGTTGTCGACACCTTTGAGGGCGCTTTGGCAGAAGCGGGCGATCTCCTCATCCCCCTTAATAAAGGACACATCAACCGGGACAAAATTCTTGCTGACCTTCATCAAGTTGTCAGTCGCAGGAAGACGGTGCGCACTCGTTCTGATGAGATCACCCTCTTCAAAAGCGTTGGTTCTGCACTTGAAGACCTCGCCGCCGCCGAGCTGGTCGCCGCCGCTGTGCGCTGAGCGTCAACCACAATCGAGGGCGGTGATTTACCATGAGACTTATCGTTTCACGACCTAATGACTCACCAACCCGAAACAGCAGCTTCGACTGGCCGCCGCGAGTTCCTGGCCGCGCTCGTTTTAACCGGAATCGCCATCGTTGCATTCGTTGCTGTTTTCGGATTGGTCAACCGCTTTCGAACCTGGCAGAGCCACCTTGCGGACAGACTCTATACGCAGGGCGAACAGGCGCTGAAGGTGAGCGTGCCCGCCGTTGCGATCGACGATTTCCGTTCGGCGCTATCCTTCGACGAGGACAATGAGCGCTACCAGTTCAGCTTGGCGCAGGCCCTCGAAGCCGATAATCGCGTCGAAGAGGCGCGCAGTTATCTGCTGGATTTATGGGATCGCAAGCCGCAGGATGGCGCGGTAAACCTCGAACTGGGTCGCCTCTCTGCACAGCAGACGGTAACTGATCGCGCCCTCCGCTACTATCACAATGCAATTTACGGACTCTGGGAAAAGGATCCCGAGGCCAATCGTCACCGCGCCCGGGTAGAACTGATCAACTACCTTTTGCAGCGTAACAATCGAACCCAGGCGGAGTCGGAGATCATCGCCATGCAGGCCGGTCTGCCTGCCGATCCCGAACTTCATGCCCAGGTGGCCGGCTTGTTCGCGCGCATTCAGGACTACGACCGCGCTCTCGACCAGTATCGCCACGCTTTGCGGCTTGGTCCGAAGAATGCTCATGCCCTTGCCGGTGCCGGGGAAAGTGCTTTTCAACTCGGTCGTTTTCGCACCGCCGCACATTACCTGCGCGCTGCTGTTGCTCAGGATCCGGGTGACGAGCACTCGCGTCAGCTGCTGCAAACCGCCTCGACGGTGCTCGATGCAAATCCCTTTGCCAAGAGACTGTCAGCCCGTGATCGTGAAAACCGCTTGCGTTCGGCCTTCAATGTTGCATCCAAGAAACTCCTCGTTTGTCTGGACTCGCGAAGCACGAAAAACACCGCCAGCACTCCCACTGCCGATGCTCAGCTTGAAAAGTCAACCCAAACACCCGACGATCTTGAGGAGCTTTCCAAGCGCTACAAAGAGTTGCAGTCAAAGATGCATAGCAGAACTTTTCTCAATGATCCCGATTCCGCAGATGAGTTGATGGATTATGTTTTCGACATCGAGCAGCGCCCGTGGAACTGCGGACCTTCGACTCCCATGGATGAAGCTCTCTTGCTGATCGCGCGTTATCGTTCGGGGGCTGATCGATGAGTTCTCCCGCCGTCAGCAATCCGGAGCTTCCCGCGCCTCCGGAAGCCGCTTGGTGGACGCGCCCGCGGCGACTGGTTCAATGGCCGATCCACTTCGCCTTCCGCGAAGAGCGCTTCTTCCTGATCCTCTCCGTATTCATCGGGATCTTCTCCGCCCTGGCCGTCGTCTGTTTCCGTCTCGCGATCGATTTCATTCGCCTGCGTCTGCTCGGTCCACATCTCACTCCGGGCGGGCTTCACCTGCTCTGGGCGCCAGCCGCGACGGGATTGGTTGTGGCGATCCTGGTGCTCCATGTTTTCCCTGCGGTGCGGGGCAGTGGCGTCAATCAGACCAAGTCAGCGCTCTATATCTATAACGGATACATCCCATTCCGCACCGCGATCGGAAAATTCATTACTGCTTCGCTGGCCATCGGATCCGGCCACTCGCTTGGACCAGAGGATCCGTCATTGCAGATTGGTGCCAGCCTGGCTTCGGTTCTGGGACGGCGCCTTCGTTTGTCTCGCGAGAAACTTCGGTTAATCGCGCCCGTGGGCGCCGCCGCCGGATTGGCCGCCGCTTTCAACGCTCCCATTTCCGCTGTCCTGTTCGTCATCGAGGAAGTAATCGGCCGTTGGAGTGCGGGAATTCTCGGCTCCGTCGTGCTTTCCGCGATTTCCAGCGTTGTTGTCATGCGCTGGTTTCTTGGTAACGAGGCCATGTTTCGCATCCCGGCGGTTGAGTTGCTCCGCCTACAGGAACTGCTGGCCTACAGCGCGCTGGGAGTCATAGGCGGCTTGGCAGCGGTTGTGTTCGCTCGTGCCGTCGGTTGGCTGCGTCCGCGCCTGAAGGCTCTGCCGCGTTGGACGCAGTACCTGCAGCCCGCCATCGCCGGCCTTCTGATCGGCTTGATTGGATACTTCGGCGCTCCGCAAGTTATGGGTGCGGGCTACGTCTACATTGAGCAAGCCATGCACAACCAGTTCACCTGGAGAATGCTGGGTATACTGGCGGGCCTCAAGATCGTTGCGACCACGCTCTCGTTCGTCAGCGGTACTCCGGGAGGCATGTTCGCGCCCACGCTTTTCATCGGCGCGATGCTCGGGGGAGCCGTCGGCAACATTGAGCACATCCTGTTCCCTCATCTCGCCGGATCTATTGGAACTTATTGCCTGGTCGGCATGGGCGTGCTGTTCGCCGGTTTTCTGCGTGCTCCGATGACCTCGGTATTCATGGTGATGGAAGTAAGCGGCGACTACTCCATCATCGTGCCCGTGATCGTGGCGAACACCTTTGCCTACGTGGTTTCTCGCGCCTTGCAGCCGACACCCATTTTCGATCTTCTCACTCGACAGGACGGCCTCGAACTGCCTTCTCTTGAAGAGCAGCGCGAAGAAGCCATCCTCCGCGTCGAAGATGCCATGCAGCCGCCCGCAGGCCATGTCCTCGATGCCGAAGGCACTGTTGAGAACGCGTATCACAACCTGCAGCAATCGCCAGATGGGATATTCCTCGTCCGCCACAGCCCCAGCGGCTGGAGCAGCGTAACCAAAGACGTGATCACAAAGCTTCGCGGAGAAGGGAAGGGTCAACTCACGCTTGGATCTTCCTTGCCGACTCAGCGCCTCCCCATCCTCCATCCCGATCTCCCGCTCGAAGTTGCCCTGCGTTACGTGCACGCCTCGCCAATCCTGCCCGTTGTCCATCGCGCCGACTTCCGCAAACTCGAAGGTGTCATCTCTCAACAGGATGTCCTGAATCGTTACAAGCTCGTTGAGCGCGAAGAGTAAGAAGAGCGCGAAGAGTAAGAACGTTCTGTTTTGGCGAGAGCGGAGTGCCGAAAGCCGAGCGCGAAAGCCGCGTGCCCAGCCCCCAGCCCCTAGAGCCTAAAATAATTCCATGCGCGCCATGCAACTTAACCAACCGCTGCCCGCAGAGCAGTCCCCTCTGCACTTGCGCGAGCTCCCGACGCCAACTCCCGCCGCCAATCAAGTCCGAGTCAAAGTCCGCTGTTGCGGTCTCTGCCACACCGACCTGCACACTATTGAAGGTGATCTCCCGCTCCCCAAATCACCACTTGTGCCCGGCCATCAAATCGTCGGCATCATTGATGCGATCGGAAAAGACGTCCACTTACGGAAGGAAGGTGATCGAGTCGGCATTCCCTGGCTTCATCAGACGGACGGCACTTGTGAGTACTGTCGCCGCGGCCTCGAGAATCTCTGCGACAACGCCCGCTTCACCGGGTACCACATCGACGGCGGATACGCCGACTATGCTTTGGTCAGCGAAGACTTCGCCCATCTTCTTCCCCCCTCGTTCGCGGACGAGAACGCTGCTCCCTTACTCTGCGCCGGCATCATCGGGTATCGTTCTTATCGTCTGAGCGAAATACGTCGCGGCCAGCGCCTCGGACTCTTTGGTTTCGGCGCCTCCGCGCATCTGGTTCTTCAGCTGGCGCGTTATCAGGGATGCGAGGTGTACGTTTTCACCCGCGCTGACGCACACCGGCAGCTGGCGAAAAAATTGGGTGCAGCATGGGTGGGCGGCGCAGAAGACGAAGCCCCCGCAAAACTGGATGCGGCCATCATCTTCGCTCCCGCCGGAGCGCTCCTCCCTGCCGCCCTGAAGACTCTTCGCAAAGGAGGAACGCTGGCGCTAGCCGGCATTACCATGAGCGCGATTCCGCAGATGGATTATTCGTTGCTCTATCACGAGCGAGTGATCCGTAGCGTTGCCAACAGCACGCGCCAGGACTGCCGCGAATTCCTCGAACTGGCGGCTGAAGCCAATCTCCAAACCGAAATCAAAATCTACACTCTGGAAAACGCCAACCTCGCCTTGCAAGACCTTAAGCACAGCCGTATAGAAGGCGCCGGTGTCCTTCGAGTGTCAAATTAGCAAGTGGAACTTGGCATCGCCACGAACCACGTAGACCCAGATGCCCCATCTTGACGGGCGAGCAAAGCTCGCCTAAGCCACGAAACCGAAAGCCCCGAGCCGAAACCCTTCCCACTTTGTCATCCTGAGCGAAGCGAAGGACCGATGTAATTGGTATGCCTTCAAACGTGGACACT
>JBLNFC010000371.1:0-4937 GCA_050263355.1 Acidobacteriota bacterium | reverse complement strand
TGGCAAGCCTGGCAACTCCACCCGACCCGATGCAACCACAGTCGCCTGCTACTCTGATACCTGGTCCCGCGCTCACTGATTAGACGATGAAAAAATTCCTTTTCATAATTTTTCTCTTACTGCTGGCAAGTCAATTCATAACCGCTGAACGGAAATGGACCTCGCTTCCAATACCACTGTCCAACAATGCAGTAGCGGCAGCCAAGGTCAACAAGAAACTCGTGGTTTTTTCGTTCATGGGAATTGGAGCAGAGAAGACGTGGAATTCTATTTCCAATAAATCTTTTGGACTCGACACGGACAATGGGAAATGGAGCGAGATTAGACCGGTGCCCGGGCCCGCGGGGCGTCTGGGCTCTGTTGCCGTCACGGTAAAAGATGTGATCTACCTGCTGGGCGGCTATACGGTCGATGCTCGTGGAGATGAGACCACCGTGCGCAGTGTGGAAGTGCTCGTCCCCAGCAGGGGTATATGGTACCGGGCCGCGGATATGCCGGTCCCTGTGGACGATTCCGTTGCCGCCGTATATCGGGATCGATTTGTCTATCTGGTCAGCGGGTGGTCACAGGACAAGCCGGTGGCAAATGTGCAGGTGTACGACGCGCAGAAAGACAGATGGGAACAAGCTACCCCGATTCCGGGCACTCCCGTATTCGGGCACGCTGGCGGCATTGTAGATGACACGATTATCTACTGCGATGGCGCTTACAACAATCCTGCCGGTACCGCTCCCAAGTATGTTGTCTCAGACGAGTGCTGGATGGGAAAAATTGATCATCACGACCTGACCAAAATCCAGTGGAGCAAACTCTCTAATCATCCCGGAAAGGCGCGCTACCGGATCGCGGCGGCCGGATCCGATCACGATCGGAAAATCTATTTCACCGGCGGTACCGACATTCCTTATAACTTCAACGGCATTGGCTACAATGGCCAGCCCTGCGAACCTTCATCAACCACGTTTGACTTCAATACACGAACGAGTAAATGGGACGTGATCACTGAGAAGACCCCTAATCCGACCATGGATAATCGCTCGCTACTCGTTACCTCGCAAGGTCTGGTCACGGTTGGCGGTATGGAAGCAGGACAAAAGGTAACAGCCAGGATCAATGTCATTCCACGCAAGTAAAGGTGCGTGAGTCATCGCAGAATCTGATCACAGATACTGATTGACCAGATTCGATTTGTGAGTACCGCCAGGTCGGATGCCGAACTCTTCCTCCGGTATTATGGTCCGCATTATCCCAAATATGGTTACTCTCCCCGATATCAAAGCGGCGCTTGGCCGAATCCGTGGTTCTATCTATCTCTCACCGTGTGCTCGGTCAGAAACATTTAGCCAGGCTACAGGTAATGACGTTTACCTCAAGCTGGACAACCTGCAGAGAACAGGAGCGTTCAAGGAACGTGGTGCCCTCAACAAACTCCTGACATTGTCGAGCGAGGAGCGCGCGCACGGGGTCATAGCAGCCTCAGCTGGGAATCATGCGCAAGGAGTTGCGTACCACGCCGGCCTTCACGGCATCCGCGCGCAGATCTGCATGCCTCTGACCACTCCGTTGATTAAAGTCTCAGCCACAAAAGCGTACGGGGCGGATGTCGTACTGCACGGCGCTAATTACGACGAGGTGTACGAAGAGGCAGTCAGGCGCAGTTCCTGCGACGGCCTCACTCTAATACATGCCTTCGACGACGACGCCATCATTGCCGGGCAGGGAACTCTTGGCATGGAGTTGCTGCAGCAGCATCCTGATATCGAAACCGTCATAGTGCCCATTGGTGGCGGTGGACTGATCAGCGGCGTGGCCTGCGCACTGAAGGAAAGTAATCCCAGGATTCGAATCATTGGAGTGCAACCAGCTCGACTGCCGTCAATGAAAGTCGCCGTAGCGGAAGGAAAACCCGTCACACTTGCGCCTGCGGCAACCATTGCCGACGGAATCGCTGTTCGCAGAGCGGGGGACCGGACGCTCCCCATGGTGCAGAAGTATGTGGACGATATTGTCACGGTGGATGACGAGGAAATTGCAAACGCCATTCTGCTTCTGCTGGAGCGCGAGAAAACCTTAGCTGAGGGAGCAGGAGCAGCGCCGATAGCCGCTCTCCTCAATCGTAAGATTCCTCTGAGTGGAAAGCGAGTAGCCCTGCTGGTGTGCGGAGGCAATATCGACGTCACGCTGCTTTCCCGCATCATTGAGCGTGGTCTGGTGAAGGATGGCCGCCTTGTTCGCCTGAGGGTCCATCTTCCCGATTACCCCGGCGCGCTGCACAGGTTGACAGGAATTCTGGCGCAACATCGGGCCAATATCGTGGAAACGTCGTACGACCGCGCGTACTACGGCGTTAATCTCGGCGACACGGCAATCGACATCACTATGGAGACCCGGGGCCCAGACCATATTGCCGAATTACTCTCAGCGCTTGCCGCCTCGGACTACGCGCACGAGAGAATTCTCTAGGCAGCACACTGCGCCGCGCTGAAACTCAGCAATCGGTTCAGGCAGCGCGCCGAACATCGCGAGTGCTGTCGTCCTGGTGTGCGGGCCGGTCCGAAAGAGAGCTGGGTGAATTCAGGTGGGCTCCGTCGTCTACTCCCACCCCGAGACGATCCACAAGTTCTCCCCCCAGCCACGCGGTAACGAGTGCCATTGCGACCGCAATGAAGGAGAGCAGTAAGGCGGTTGCTGGCGGGTGATCAGGCGTTGGCCGGCGCAAAAACCATCCGATTGCAAACAACGCGGTGACCACCACGTTTCCCGCTCCGTGCCAGAGGCCAATATCTTTTGCACGCGTCTTGCTGGGAATCGCTAACCAGTCTACGAGGCCAAAAATCGCGGAGAGCAGCCCGCCTATTACACCCGCAGCGATCATCCAGAACGAAGCCACGAACAAGGTAGCATTGTCCGACGCCAAGGCAATGATGTCGAAGATCAGCGAGGTCGCAAGCAGCCCGAGTGGGAACACGATCAGCATCGGATGAATGGGATGACCCAGCAACTTAGCCTTACTTTCCATGTTGCACCTCCCCAGGTGCATCTTCGATGCAACGCCTACTCCTGAAGTTGTTACCAAAGCCACCCAGTCGGGGTGCTTGGGGGCGCGCAGTCCTACAGGGTTTCTGGTACTAGCGGCGCATTCGGAGGCCACTCAGAGCAGGCAACGCCGCGGCACAGTAGTTTGGAAAGCGAAGCCCGGTTACTTACAAAATGACACTTCGGTTTCGCCCCCCATTTTTTGCGCGGTAGAGAGCGGTGTCCGCCGCAGAAAGGAGGTCTTTTACAGAGGGCACGCCTGCCATCGCAATACTGCCGCCAATACTAACGGTCGTTGCTATTTCTGAGCTGGCGGCAAGGATGGGTGCGCCCCCAATTGCTAACCGGATCCTTTCTGAGCTGAGCTGCAGTTGCTCCTTGTCGCACTCGGGAAGCAGCGCCACGAACTCTTCCCCGCCATAGCGGCCCAAAAGGTCATAAGCACGAACCGTGTGGCTGATGCGATGGGCCACTTCCTTCAGAACCACATCTCCCGTTAGATGACCGTACTTATCGTTGACGTTCTTGAAGTGATCAAGGTCAAGCATCAGCACGCCGGTGTTGGTGCGAGAGCGCGTCGCGCGCTGCAGTTCGCGGTCCATCAATTCCAATAATGCTCCACGGTTCCAGACACCGGTCAGCACATCGTGCGTGGCCTGAAACCGCAGTTCCTCTCGTGCGGCAATCAGATCATCCTGCAGCGCGAGAATACGGCGCCCAACCCGCAGCCGCGCACGAAGTTCGTTCCGATCGAATGGCTTGGTCAGGTAATCGTCGGCTCCCGCCTCCAACCCTCGCACCACATCCTGTTTGTCGTCTTTGGCAGTGACCAGCAAAATATATTGATATTGATAAGGACCGCGCTGACCTTCGCGGATGCGGCGGCAGAGTTCCGGACCATCGATTCCCGGCATCACCCAGTCAAATATGAGCAGCTCGGGCGGCCGTTCTTCCTGGATGATCTCCCAAGCTTTCCCGCCATCTTCGGCGATGGTTACCTCGTAGGCCCAGTTCTGCAGCCAGCTCTGCAGGATTTTGCGGAACATGGCGTCATCATCGGCCACAAGCACACGCTTCCGGCAAGTGCTTGACTGTGAGTGTGCCATCACATCCACTGCAGACCGGTCGCTAGCGTTCATGTATCAACTCTGCCGATCGCTTAGAGTTAGGAAACACCGTCATTCACTGGCGATTGTGGCCCATTCCGGAACGCCTGCTTCAGAGCTCGCAGGCGCACGGCGTCCGCACAGCTTGCAATCTGTTATCGGCAACCGACGGCTTTGACTTTAGGGGAACGTATGAGCTCGGACAGAGTCGCCGAGGACGGGAAATTCTGTCCGATAGGTGTCGGCACGAGGGCTGTATCACATGCCCTTTAATCCTGCGTAATGAGGAACTTCCCGGTGTAAATTGCCATTCCAACGACCGCATCAACCCCAAGTCGATCCAGTTCGCGGACTTCTTCGTCGCTTGCAATTCCTCCCGCCACGATCAACTGCCTTCCGGTTACCTGGCGAAGCTCCCGCGCTATGCCAAGAGGGAATCCTTGTAGCAGGCCCTCTGTATCAACATTCGTGTAGAGAAACGCTTCGCACCACGGTTGAAGGATGCCAATCGCGTCGACTGCCGTTACTCCTGTAGCCGTCCTCCAGCCCCGGGTAACGATGGTGCCGTGCCGGCTGTCCACCGCAAAGACGAGTCGCTCGCTACCAGTCGCCGTCGCGAGTTGCTCGGCGAAGCTGGTTTGGATCTTGCCCTCCGTGAATAAGGACGAACCGATGATGACGCGGCGGGCACCCCCATCGAGGAGTTCGATCGCATCCTTTTCGTTTCGGATACCACCACCAACTTGACAAGCTAATCGACGAGACAGGCCTTCAACTAGCAAGCGGTTGTTTCCG
>JBLNFC010000370.1:0-4851 GCA_050263355.1 Acidobacteriota bacterium | reverse complement strand
CGAAATCAACATCACGCCCCTCGTCGATGTTGTGCTCGTCTTGTTGATCATCTTTATGGTTACCGCCCCCGTTTTGCAGTCGGGCATCGAGGTCGCGGTTCCGAAAACGCGTACCGTTAAGGAAATCACCGAAGAAAGACTGGTGATTTCCATCGACAAATCACAGCGCGTTTTCCTGGGAAATGATCCAATTAATATCAACGAGATTGGAGCCAAATTGCGGCAAAAGGTGCGCGATCCCCAACGCCAGTCCATTTTTCTGCGAGCTGACGAGAACGTCCCGTTCGGCGCCTTTGCCACTGTAATGGACGCCGTGAAGCAGTCGGGCATTAGCAACGTCAGCATCGTTACCCAGCCGCTGGACGCGAATGGCAGCAAACGCTGACATCTTCTTCGAGCACGAGGCCTGGCGAAGGCCGCTGACGTGGTCGGTGTTGCTCCATGTCGGAGTCACGGCCGCCATCCTCATCTATGCCTGGACGGCGGGCACTCGCCGCGGCGAAGGCTGGGGCGGAGGCGGAGGCGGTGAGGCCATGGGCGTAAGGCTGGTCACGACCGTTCCCTTGCCATCCACAGGGGCGCAGACGCAGAACGTTCTGGCCAATGAATCGAAAGGCTTGACCAAGTCGCTGCCCAAGCCGGTCGAAAAAGAGCCTGACGCGATTCCCATTGCGGACCGCAATTCCAAAAAGAAGCCCAAGCCGGTCACAACCGCCACCAAGGCCAAAGAAGAACCCGTCGAAGAACCGAGTAACGTCATTCCTTTTGGAGAAGGCGGTCCCGTGAGCGGGCCTTACGGTACTTTCAGCGCCGGCGGCGCAAAAGGCGGATTTGGCTTCACCGGCGGCGGCGGTGACTTCGGCAATCGCTATTCGTGGTACGTCCGAGTGGTCCAGCAAAAGGTATCTGAGAATTGGCTCAAGTACGAAGTGGATACCCGCATCAGCAACGCCCAGCGCGTATACGTCACCTTTGACATCGCCCGCGACGGACATCCCACCAACGTTCAGGTTGAGCAATCTAGCGGAGTGCCCTCGCTTGATCAGTCCGCGGTACGCGCATTACAGCGCATCGATACCTTCGGGCCATTGCCGCCTGATTACGCGGGCAACAAAGTTTCGGTGGAGTTTTGGTTCGATTACAAAAGATAGTTCGGGACTTAGTACCCAGGAAGTCGAGCCCACGGACCCAAAGCTTTCGCGTCATGCAGCAGCCTCGCTTGGTGCTGAGACTGGGTACTAGCTAGTACTCCATGTCACCGATTGAATAACACCTATGAACATCAGTCACTTGAATTGCCTTATACGTCACACTACGATGAAAACTTCCCCGGGAGTTTATGCGTTCACGCGGATGAATAAAAGATTTTTGAATATCTCCTCGCGCCTGCGGCTGTCCTTAAGCCTCATATCTCTGCTGCTCGTCACCACCTGTTTATCTGCCCAGGATTGGATTCGAACCGGCACGGGTTTGGGAGTCGAGAAAGTCCGAATCGCGGCTGCCGACTTCAAAGCCTCCAACCAGGACGCCAAGAACGCCGACCTGTTAAAGACCTTCAACGATACGCTCTGGTTCGATCTCGATAACGCGGGCATCTTCGACCTCGTTTCCAAGAGTTTCTATCCGGTTGCCGTTCCGGGACAGCCTGGCGAAGTCAAGTTCGAGGCCTGGAGCGGAGCCCCGGTGAACGCCTCGATGTTGGCCTTCGGGAACCTGGGGGTGAATGGCAACAGCGTTACCGTACAGGGCTGGCTATTCGACGTGAAGAACACTACCTCGCCTCAGGTGCTAGGCAAGCAATATCAGGACACCGCTAGTCCAGAAGCTACGCGCGCCATAGCTCACAAATTCGCGAACGAAATCATCTTCCGTTTAGGCGGCGGAATTCAGGGCATCGCCGAAAGCAAGATCGTGTTCGTGAGTACTCGCAGCGGGCACAAAGAAATCTGGGAGATGGATTACGACGGTCAGAACCAACATCAACTGACGCGTATGGGGTCGGTTGCTCTGTCTCCCCGCATTTCGCCGGACGGCTCGCGCATCGCGTTCAGTGCGCTGACCAAGACCGAATGGGACATTCTCATGTACTCGCTCGACCTGAACAGGACTGTCTCCTTCCCACGCTTTGGTGGAATGAATCTTTCCCCCGCCTGGTCAGCAGATGGAATGAAGCTGGCGTTTTCGTCCTCCCGAACCAGCGATCCTGAGATCTATGTTGTCGACGGATCAGGGGCAAATCTGAAGCGCATCACCAACGCTCCCGGCCCCGACGTATCGCCGGTGTGGAATCCGAAAACCAACGCGCAAATCGCCTGGGTAAGCGGGCGAACCGGGCTTCCGCAGATTTACACGATGGAGGCGGATGGAACGAATGTCCAGCGCATGACCGACCAGGGCTATGCCGTATCTCCGGCCTGGTCGCCGAATGGACAGTTCCTCGCTTTTGCCTGGATTCGCAAGTATGGCCCGGGAGAACCCGGCGCCAGCGACATTTACCTGATGGATATCGCGAGCAAGCAGTGGGTGCAACTTACCCATGATGGCGGCCGCAACGATTTTCCCTCATGGTCGCCCGATGGACGACACCTGATTTTTCAATCGAACCGGTCCGGCAGCCTGCAAATTTGGACCATGCTGGCCGACGGTACGAAACAGACGCAATTAACTTCGCAAGGCACTAATAGCCAGCCTAATTGGAGCTGGAAATAACTTATAACCGCGAGCCTGAACGCGGGCCGCATAGCGCAGGGAGGACAAGGTGAAGCAAGGAAGGATGAAGTGGATCATGGTTGTGTTCGCGCTGAGCGCCATCATGACGCTGGGCGCTTGCAAGAAAAAGGTGGCACCACCCCCGCCGCCTCCACCACCGCCGCCGGCGGCTCCGACGGCTTCGCTGACCGCGAACCCCAACACGGTCGAAAAGGGCCAGCCCACCACCCTGACTTGGGAAACAACCAACGCAACCGACATCAATATCGACGGCGTCGGTGCCGTAAAGCCCAGCGGCTCGCAGCAGGTTACGCCCGCTGAGTCCACCACTTATCATCTCAGTGCCAAGGGAGCGGGCGGAACCCAGGAAGCGACGGCACGGGTCACCGTCAACACTCCGCCCCCTCCACCACCGGCTCCGAGCGCTACGGAAGAAGAGCTGTTCTCGCAAACTGTAAAGGATGTCTACTTCGACTACGACAAGTACGATGTTCGCGGTGATCAGGCCTCCGCATTACAGGCGGACGCGCAATTCCTGGCCCAGCACCCGAATATCAATTTCACTATCGAAGGCCATTGCGACGAGCGCGGGTCAACCGAATACAACCTGGCGCTGGGCGATAACCGTGCCAATGCCGTAAAGAACGCTCTGACCTCGGCGGGTGTGAATGCCAGCCGGATCAAGACGATCAGCTATGGCAAGGAAAAGCCGTTCTGCACTGAGTCCAACGAACAATGCTGGCAGCAGAACCGGCGCGGGCACTTCGTCTATCAGAAGTAAGGCTTCGAGACGGTGGTCTCGGCCACCGTCTCACCTTCTCCTCAACTAGTTTTGTGCCTCTGGCTGCGTGCTTCCCGCACGCGAACCCGTTAAGATAGTTGTGCGTTGAAGGCAGCCCGTTCGATATTGCGCTGGCGTTACGTACGGCACGACAATGGGCCTGCCCGCAAAGTTCAGCTCGCATCCAATGGAAAGCTTATGACTACAAAAAGAATCTCTTCTGTCCTTGCCCTCCTGTTGGTCCTGACAGTCAGCGCGTCCCCCGCCTGGGGCGTCAGCAAGGAAATCGTGCAACTCCAGGTGCAGGTGCAGGCCCTGCAGGACCAGATGTCGCGAATGCAGCAGTCATTCGACGAGCGCATGGGTGTGATGAATCATCTGGTCGAACAGAATACCGACACCGTCAACAAAGTCGGCAATGCCGTTGCCGCCGTGCAGACTTCGCTTGGCAAGGTGCAGAACGATTCTTCCGGCAAAGTCGACCAATTGTCGGGCCAGATCCAGGCACTCAACGACACCATGGATGAGCTTAAAGCACGCCTGACCAAGCTCAGCCAGCAATTGGACGCGATGCAGTCCACGCAACAAAGCATGACGGTGCAGCAACAGCAGGCCCAGCAGGCTGCCCAGGCACAGGCTTCAGCTCCCCCGCCCGACGTTCTCTACAACAACGCTTTACGCGACTACAACGCTGGCAAGAACGATCTTGCCACCCAGGAATTCAACGACTACATCAAGTTTTACCCAAATACTGATCTGGCAGGAAACGCGTTTTTCTACCTGGCAGAAGTGGCCTACCGCCAGGGCAATTTTCAGGAAGCGGCCAAGAACTATGATCAGGTTCTGCAGAACTTCCCCAGCGGCAGCAAAGCTGCTTCTGCGGAATTGAAAAAGGGCCTCAGCCAGATTCAATTAGGCCAGCAAGAGGATGGAGTCAAGGCCCTGCGCCACGTCATTCAGCGTTACCCGCGTTCCAACGAAGCCGCTCAAGCTCGCGAGCAGTTGCGCAAACTAGGAGTCTCCACAACTGCCGGCGCCCGTCGGGGACAGTGATAAGAATTCCCGATTCGTCCGCAATCCGTGCGGGCGCGCACTGCTTTAGCGTCGCCAAAAGGGTTGTGCTTCTAATTCCGAGCCTCTCGCAACCGAGCTGAGCGAGGCTCCTCTAAGCGCTCGAGGTCGTCTCAAAAAGGAATGGACATGCGCTCATGGAGAACTAAGGCCTTTCTCGATCAGGCCATTTCACGGTACGCTGTTGTGAGCGAACCGAATCCCGGGCCGGGGAGCATTCATTCATGGAAACGCATAGAGATCAAGATCGTGGTAAGGGCGCACTCGAACAAGACGCCACCCAGCAACAC
>JBLNFC010000369.1:0-4329 GCA_050263355.1 Acidobacteriota bacterium | reverse complement strand
GCAGGACCTGACGGTGGAGGACCGAGTCAGCCGCACACAGTATCAGTATTCGCTGGAAGATGCAGATGCCCAAGAACTCGCCGTGTGGGCCCCGAGACTGGTACAAAAGTTGCGAACTGTGCCGCAGCTACGCGACGTGGCCAGTGATCAGCAGAACAATGGACTTGAAGCCAACCTGGTAATCGATCGCGACACTGCTTCTCGCCTGGGAATCCTGCCGCAAGCGATCGACGACACGTTGTACGACGCGTTCGGGCAACGGCAAGTGTCAACCATGTTCACGCAGCTGAACCAGTATCACGTTGTAATGGAAGCGCACCAGCAGTTTCAGGAGAGTCCGGACGCGCTGAGACATATTTACGTGAAGTCGACCAATGGCACGCAGGTGCCGCTGTCTGCGTTCACGCATCTGGAACAGCAAAACACCGCTTTATCGATTAACCATCAGGGGCAATTTCCGGCGGTGACTCTCTCTTTCAATCTGGCGCCCGGAGAGTCTCTGGGGAATGCAACCAAAGCGATTCAGCAAGCGGAACGCGACATCAACCTCCCAGAAAGCGTTCACCCTAGCTTCCAGGGTACAGCCGCCGCGTTTCACAACTCGCTGTCAAGCGAACCTTGGCTCATTCTGGCGGCGATTGTCACGGTTTACATAGTCTTGGGAGTGTTGTACGAGAGCTATATCCATCCCATAACCATTCTGTCGACACTGCCCTCTGCCGGCGTGGGTGCAATCCTGGCGCTGCTGCTAACTGGCAATGATCTTGGAGTCGTAGCTCTCATCGGCATCATCTTGCTGATTGGAATCGTGAAGAAGAATGCGATCATGATGATCGACTTTGCACTTGAGGCCGAGCGCGAGGAAGGTAAGTCGCCGGAAGAAGCCATTTATCAGGCCTGTCTGTTGCGATTCCGTCCGATCATGATGACCACCATGGCGGCCTTACTGGGCGGTTTGCCGCTTGCCTTGGGGCGGGGCACCGGATCCGAGTTGAGGCACCCGCTCGGCATAACTATCGTGGGCGGTCTTCTGGTAAGCCAGGCGCTGACGCTTTACACAACTCCGGTCGTCTATCTCTGGTTCGATCGGCTGGCCCGACGCTTCTCTCGCTTCCAAATCGGCAACCCAATTGAAGAGCCCGCAGTTGGAGACAAGGCTCCGGTGCCAGGCGATTAGCAATGAACATTTCTGCTCCATTCATCAGGCGCCCGATTGGGACCTCGCTGCTTGCAGCCGCTTTGCTCATAGCCGGTATTCTGGCATTCAACTTCCTGCCCGTGGCACCGCTTCCCCAAGTTGAGTTCCCGGTTATCTCTATTAACGCTGGGTTGCCCGGAGCAAGTCCAGAAACCATGGCCTCGGCGGTTGCGACTCCGTTAGAGCGTCAGTTCGGACGCATTGCCGGCATCAACCAGATGACCTCCACCAGCCAATTGGGGTCCACCAATATAGTGCTTCAGTTCGATTTGAATCGGAACATCGACGCGGCGGGCCGAGATGTACAAGCGGCGATCAATGCTGCTCGTAGCCAACTTCCGGCTAATCTGCCGGGAAATCCGTCGTACCGCAAGGTGAATCCGGCGGATGCGCCGATTCTCATCCTTGCTCTGACGTCGGACACTATTACCCTGCCGCGAATTTACGATGCAGCTGACTCAATCCTGTCGCAGAAGCTTGCACAGATAAACGGAGTGGGCCAGGTATTTGTAGGTGGAGGTGCACGACCAGCAGTGCGCGCGGAAGTGAACCCTACGGTGGCCAACAAACTGGCCATCGGCCTCGATACGATCCGCACGGCCTTGACGAATGCCAATGCGAACAGGCCCAAGGGTCAACTTAGCGGTCCGATTAACTCCTGGACCATTAATGACACCGACCAAATCTTCACGGCGAACGATTACCGCAAGCTGATCGTTTCCTATCAAAATCAGGCGCCCGTGCGTCTGGGCGATGTCGCGGACGTGCAGGACTCGGTAGAGGACATCCACAATGTCGGGCTCTCCGGGGGAAAGCCTGCAGTGCTCATCATCGTTTTCCGCCAGCCCGGGGCGAACATTATTCAGACTGTGGATCGCGTGCGGGAAGAACTCCCGCTTCTCAAATCCTCGATCTCCCCTGCAATCGACTTGAGTGTAGTTCTCGATCGTACGACCACAGTCAGGGCGTCCGTAGCCGATATCGAAATCACGCTCATCATCTCTGTGATCCTCGTGATTTTGGTGGTGTTCGCGTTCCTGCGCACATTCCGGGCCACGATCATTCCCAGTGTGGCAGTTCCGCTCTCGTTGATCGGAACCTTCGGAGTGATGTACCTGCTGGGCTACAGTCTCGACAACCTGTCGCTAATGGCGCTTGCGATCTCCACCGGCTTCGTAGTGGACGATGCCATTGTTGTGCTGGAAAACATTACGCGGTATCTGGAGAATGGAATGTCTCCGGTGCAGGCGGCTTTTCGTGGCGCAAGAGAGATCGGATTCACCGTACTCTCCATGAGCACGTCGCTGGTTGCCGTCTTCATCCCAATTCTCTTGATGGGAGGAATTGTAGGCCGTTTGTTCCGGGAGTTCGCGGTTGTCCTGAGTATTGCCATCGGGGTCTCGCTTGTAATCTCGCTGACCACGACGCCGACCATGTGCGCGAAATTGTTACGGGCGGCAAAACCGGGAGAAAAGCACGGTCGCATCTATCGTTTCAGTGAGTGGGCTTTCGACAGGAGTCACGCAGGTTACAGGCGCGGTCTTGATTGGGTGCTTGGGCACCAGCGGTTCACGCTCCTGGTCACGATCGCCACTGCGTGCTTAAGTGTCTATTTGTATATCCTGGTGCCAAAAGGGTTTTTCCCGCAGCAAGATACTGGCCGCATCGTCGGCTCGGTGCAAGCCGCGCAGGACATTTCATTCCAAGCCATGCGCGACAAAATGACTCAGTTCGTCAACCTGGTCATGGACGACCCAGCGGTTAACACGGTGGTCGCGTTCGCGGGAGGAAACACTGCATACAACAACGGACGCATGTTCATCACCCTGAAAGCTAAACGTAAGGACAGCGCCGAACAGGTGATTGCACGGATGCGCAGGAGGCTGGCGGTTGTTCCCGGCGCAACTCTATACATGCAGTCCGCCCAGGATCTAACGATAGGTGGCCGGCAGAGCCAGGCGCAGTATCAGTACACACTGCAAGGGGAAAATCTGCAGGACTTGAACACCTGGGCTCCACGCCTTCTTCAAAAACTCCGCACTATGCCACAACTGACGATGGTAAACAGCGACCAACAGGATAAGGGGCTGCAGCAGGGCGTCGTCATCGACCGTGACACCGCGGCAAGGCTGGGCGTAAGCGCCGCTGACGTGGACAGCGCTTTGTACGATGCGTTCGGACAGCGGCAGGTCTCCATCATGTACCGCCAGTTGAATCAGTATCACGTTGTTATGGAAGTTGCCCCCGAGTTCGCGCAGAGCCCCGAGGCCCTGGAGAGTATTTACGTGCGGGCGTCGAATGGCACGCCGGTTCCTCTGGCAGCGTTGGCGCATTTCGGAACCTCGAACACGTCGTTAGCGGTCAGCCATCAAGGCCAATATCCATCGGTGACGATCTCCTTCAATCTCGCGCCCGGAGTGTCACTGGGCCAAGCGACGGATCTTATCGATAAGGCGGAACGCTCCATTGGGTTTCCGGGTTCTATTAATGCGAGTTTTCAGGGCACGGCCGCGGCTTTCCAGAGTTCGCTGGCATCCCAGCCAATACTGATCCTCGCCGCGCTTGCTACGGTTTACATCGTCCTGGGCGTGCTCTACGAAAGTTACATTCACCCGATCACCATTCTTTCCACGCTTCCTTCCGCAGGCGTCGGCGCTCTGCTGGCGTTGCTGGTCTCAGGAAACGACCTGAATGTGATCGGGCTTATCGGAATCATCCTGCTGATTGGTATTGTGAAGAAGAACGCAATCATGATGATCGATTTCGCGCTGGATGTAGAGCGTAAGGAGGCAAAATCGCCCGTTGAGGCGATCCGCGAGGCCTGTTTGCTGCGCTTTCGCCCGATTATGATGACAACTATGGCGGCATTGCTCGGCGGCTTGCCTCTAGCTGTTGGGACCGGCACTGGCTTTGAGCTTCGTCGCCCGCTGGGCATAACAATCATTGGCGGGCTGATTGTTAGCCAAATGCTTACGCTTTTTACCACCCCAGTGGTTTACATCTACATGGACCGCTTACACTCTTCCTTAGGCAAGGGACGTGCCTCAGACCCGCAACGGTTAGTACAGGGGTCCATCAGGCCAAGTCCTGCTGGATAGTGTTCGTTCGGACAGTGTTCGAAAAACTTGCGC
>JBLNFC010000368.1:0-6532 GCA_050263355.1 Acidobacteriota bacterium | reverse complement strand
GAACTTGCGTTGGCAGCGAGCCCCATCACAACACCTATCGACCCGGGCCCCGACAGAATGGGCATTGCCATTGGTGCCAATGAAATATCCGCTTTGGTGGCGGCTTCTTCGCTTTCTGCTGGCGTAATCCGGTTGCTGGCCGTAACCATTCCCCACGCCGTATTCGCCACAATGAGTCCGCCGGCAATCTTCAGTACCGGAAGCGATATCCCAAAGAAGTGCAGTACAAATCTACCGAAAAACAGGAACGTAACCAGAATGGCAAAAACATAGAAGCCGGTTCGATGTGCCGTCTGGTTCCGTTCCGCGCGGGTGAAACCCGACGTCAGTGCAAAGAACGTCGGAATTCCGCCAAATGGGTTGACGATAGGAAACAGGCCGAGAAATGTCGCCAATGCCGCCGACGGAAGATCATGCGCAATGTGGCTTAAAGTTGTATTTGCCATTGATAGATGACTGGAAGCCGACCGTTATCTCTCACCTTCGCGCATCAGAGTACGTGCCACCACACGGGTCAATGGCCGGCCCTATTTGTAGGCCTCCAGGACCGAAGCTGCACGATTCACCGCAGCTGCAAGCACACCAATCTGCTGTTGTGTACGCTGCAGATTTCCCGCGTCAATGGCTTCATTGACTCCGGGAATCACTACCGCAGCGTAACCGGTGTAGACTCCCGGAGCATAAATTGCATGACGATACCAAGGACGATTGGGTAGTCCCTCCGGAATCAATAGCCCGCCCTCGGCCAGCCGCAGTGTGCGATTGAGACCGGCAGTGTCAGCGCCTGGACTCTTTTGTCTTTGGGCAATAGCAGCGCCCGCCCGAGTTAAATGTCGCGCCGCCTCGGCCGCAAGGGCAAAATCGGGTACGTGACCTGCGAACTTGGTATCCGCTTTCTTCTTCGCAGCATCCAGGTACCCCGAAATCTCTTTTCCGTACTCTTCGTAGTCATAAGGGAGAACATCAGCATTGGCCATGCGCAGTACTTCCAAACCATAGACCCGCGCCATCTGCTGCTCATAGGAAAAGTCGGGATCGCCGAACTTCTTGAACCAATCGAAGTTGTCGAAAACGGAATGATACACGCCGTACGAACCACTCGATCCGATGTCCGTCGAAGGCACGCCGAGATGCTGCAGGAACACCGTGTAATCGGAGCCACTGCCCAAATCACCGACGGGCACATCAGCGCGCGCCTGCACTGCCGGAGTACGACGAATGTCTCCAATCGCTTCCTGTGGTGTGATCACCTGTTCCGCGACTGAGTCGCCACTCTTCCGCCAGACCTCATACACGGTACCTCCTTTGGGGCTCGGCACCACCTTCGAGATATCGCGAATGAACTGCTTCAAACTTGGCACCGCAGAGGAGCCGAACTTCGGTCCTGAGACCGCCACGTCCATGTTGAAATAGGCCGCCGCGTTGGCTAACTCTGCTGCATTCTCCTCGCCCCACTCGGTCGAACCGATGAGCCCCTGTTCTTCGGCATCCCAGCTTCCGAACACGATGGTTCGCTTCGGCTTCCAACCTGTCTTCAGCAGTTCGCCGATCCCATGCACCGATTCCAGCAGAGCCGCCGTGCCGCTATTTGGATCGACGGCACCATAGACCCAGGCGTCGCGATGATTACCGGCGACCACCCACTCGGGAACCGCGTCGGTGCCCGGGATCTTGCCGATAACATCCCAGATGGTTCGCAACTGAAAGTCCTGCTTCAAATGGATCTTCAGCCGCACGGGTCCAGGGCCGACGTGGTAGGTAAAGGGTAGAGCGCCCTGCCAGTCGCGGGGCGACTCAGGTCCGCCTAAATTCTCCAATAGCGGCCAGACATCGTGATACGACAGCGGCGTTGAAGCAATCTTAGGCAGCTGCGCAGAATCTTCCGGCGGAGTGCGTTTGGACTGATCGAACCCCAAAACTGAAGCGGCTCCCGGCGTGCTCGGATCTCCTGCGAACTCGAACATGTATCCAACCGACCCCCGTTGCACGCCTGTATCGGGTCGCCAAGGTCCTTTTGGATACTTGTCCCCTTTTTTCCAGCCATCATCAGCGGGATCGGAATAAATGATCACCCCGGCAGCCCCATGCTCCTGCGCGACGTAAACCTTCACCCCACGGAAATTTTGCCCGTAACGGACCAGCACGATCTTGCCCCGGACGTCCACTTTGAGATCTTCGAGCTTTTTGAAATCCTCGGGCGATCCATAATTCGCGTACACGACGTCAGCCTCAACGTCTCCAGAAGGTGACATGCCGTTGTAAGGCGTAACCACCCGTGGATCATTCTGGAACGGGTCGCCATCCACGTGCTCGCGGGTGGGCCCATGCATCTGCAAACCTGCGGGCCCTGTAGCATCGACACTGATCTCAGCCGGATAGTTCATCCATACACGGTATTCGACAATCTGCGTGTCGAGTCCGGCGGCGCGAAACTTCTCGGCTACATAATCTGCTGTCGCCTTGTCCTCTGGCGATCCTGCGATGTGCGGAGCCTGCGTGAGCACTTTGAGGTGCTGCTCTGCCAGCTTAGGATCGGGCACAGCAAGGAAGCGCTTTTCGAGACCATCCTCAACAGAAGAATCCAGAAAACCCGCAATGGAAACCGCAGAAATGGGTGACGGGTTGCTTGCCGGCGTTGTGGTGGTTTGAGGCGGGGTTTGTTGCGAGCCGCCAGTGCTGGCGCATATCAAGGCAAATGAGAGAAGTGCTCCGGAGACGAGCTTCATTGCCCAATTCTCCGCAGTGACTCAAGGGTTTGCTTTAGATCCGGGACCTCCTCCCGGCCATACAAGTTCCGCAGTACAATCACGCCGTTCATATCGACTAGAAAATTTGTCCGTGTGGCGGCCCCCGCCAGCGGGCCCGCGGGCTGCAGTACTCCGTACTTCTCGGCAACCGCCCCATGCGGCCAGAAGTCGCTGCACAAGGGAAAGTCAAAGGGCCCAATTTCTCGCTCCCACACTGTTGTATTCATAATGGAGTCCACGCAGATCCCCACGGTTTCTATATTCAAACGCTGCAAACTCTCCCTCTCTGCCTGATATTGAGTAAATTGCTGCTCGCTCGCGGGTTCCCAATTGAATGGATAAAAGGCCAGCAGGACATTGTTTTTCCCACGCTCGTCGCTGAGTCGAAAACGCTTTTTGACTCCTGCGATGAGCGCCGGCAAATCGAAATCTGGGGCCACATCGCCCATTTCGAGGCTAACCCGCTTCACTCCTCTGCTATCAACCGTTTCCATGCCCACTCCAAAAGTTTCGATTGTACTCGTCGAGGCTTGGAATCCGCGAGCGGCCTTTCAGCACCTCGCGCTAAACTGTTTTACATGTCTGTCCTCAACGCAACCCAGCGGTTCTCGTCCCGCGTCGATAACTACATTCGCTACCGCCCCGGTTATCCCTCGGAGATCATAGAGGTGCTCCGGAGTGAATGTGCCCTGAAACCAGAGTGCGTGATCGCTGACATCGGCTCCGGAACTGGTTTGCTCACTCGCATGTTTCTGGAAAACGGCAATATTGTTTACGGCGTTGAACCGAACCCGGGTATGCGCCAGGCAGGCGAACGATTGCTTTCTTCTTACCCGCAATTTCACAGTGTTGCCGGGACTGCCGAGGACACCACCCTTCCTGATAGCAGTATGGATTTCGTTACCGCCGCCCAGGCAGCGCACTGGTTCGATCGCGAGAAAGCTCGGGGGGAATTCATCCGTGTGCTGAAACCGGGTGGCTGGGCTGTGCTCGTCTGGAATGAGCGCTGCACCGACACTGCTTTTTTGCGCGACTATGAGCAACTGCTGCTCGCGTACGCGATGGACTATGAGCAAGTTCGCCACGAGCACACCACGGCAAGTATCGATTATTTCTTCGCTCCCTCGTCTTTCGCGTCCAGAGCCTTCGACAATTGCCAGGAATTTGATTACATGGCGTTGGAGGGTCGGCTACTTTCTTCGTCTTACACGCCGCAGAGCGGTGATGCGCGGCACGCGCCTATGCTGGTGGAACTCCGCCGAATTTTTGATCTGCACAATAAACATGGCCTGGTTTTCTTCTCATACAAGACTCGCCTGTACTACGGCCAGCTGAGCTGACCGGGCGTTTGCTTGGCTCTGACTTCTTTCTTCCGCGGAGGCGCCGTGCCTGAGTCAACCAGTTTTCATATGACCCCAGAAGATTTCCGCCGGCATGGTCATGCCGTCGTCGACTGGATTGCCGACTACTACAAACGTATCGAGTCCTTTCCCGTACTGCCGCAGGTGCATCCGGGAGACATTCGAGCTTCGTTGCCGAAGGATCCTCCGCCGACGGGTGAATCCTTCCCCGCGATTCTGGCCGATGTGGACAAACTCATCCTTCCCGGGATCACTCACTGGCAATCGCCGAACTTTTTTGCATACTTTCCGGCGAACGCCTCGGGTCCCGCAATTCTCGGCGATCTGCTCTCCTCCGGACTCGCAGTTCAAGGAATGCTTTGGTCCACCAGCCCAGCTTGCACCGAACTTGAAACTCACGTTCTCGATTGGTTAGTCGGAATGCTTGGGTTGCCCGACAGGTTCTTGTCCACAAGCACGGGCGGTGGTGTCATCCAGGACACGGCTTCGAGTTCTTCGTTATGCGCCCTGCTGGCTGGGCGTGAGCGTGCCACGAATTTTGCCACTAATGACAGTGGATGCGACGGAAAGCTGGTCGCATACGCTTCCACCCAAGCACATTCGTCCATAGAAAAAGCCGTTAAAATTGTTGGCATCGGAGTGCGAAATCTGCGACTGATCGAGGTGGACGCGAACTTTGCCATGCGTCCTGATCTTCTCGAGCGGCAGATCAAGGATGACATGCAGGCTGGACTCGTACCCTGCTTCGTCTGCGCGACGGTGGGAACAACGTCTTCGAACGCCATCGATCCTTTGCCGCAGCTCGGAGCCATATGCCGCGCACACAATGTCTGGCTGCACGTGGATGCGGCAATGTCGGGCACTGCCGCGCTTTGCCCCGAACTGCGTCATGTTCATAACGGACTTGAATTCGCCGACAGCTATTGCTTCAACCCGCACAAGTGGATGTTCACGAACTTCGATTGCGATTGTTTCTGGGTCGCCAATCGCCAGGAACTGATTCGGACCTTAAGTATCCTGCCCGAGTATCTGCGTAACGAGGCGACCCAAACGGGGGCGGTTATCGACTACCGAGACTGGCACATCCAGCTCGGACGCCGTTTCCGCTCACTGAAGCTGTGGTTCGTGATCCGCCACTATGGAGTCCAAGGTCTACAACATCACGTACGCGAGCACGTACGCCTGGCGCAGGAATTTGCCAATTGGGTCAGAGCGGATGATGGGTTTGAAATTGCCGCGCCAGTACCATTGAATCTGGTTTGCTTTCGGGACCGCCGCGGCGACGCAACCAACCAAAAGATCATGGACAGGCTTAACCGTAGCGGGGATCTGTTCATGACGCACACGCGTTTAAACAAGAGGCTGACGCTACGCTTCTGTGTAGGTCAGACCAACACCACCCAAAGGCATGTTGAGAATGCATGGAAACGAATTCAGGAGGAAGCAGCGCGGGTGTAGTGGCAGCCTGGGTGTAGTGGCAGCCTGGGTGTAGTGGCAGCCTGTAGTGGCAGCCTGGTCGAGAGATAACTCGCAAGCGCCGAAGTGAAGCTCGGCAGCCTTAGTCCGCTGCGAGCTGTTGTACCTTCGGAAAACCTGGCGCCCCCGCGCGAACGCTTTCGGTCTGCATCCACGCCCTCACTTGCGGCAACGCCGCGCGCATGGCTTCCTCTCCCGCACGCAAAAGATCCGGAGTGCACTCGAAGTCGTCATACTTGAACGCACTCACATTGGGTTCAATCGCCAGGTCTGCCCATGGCCGCCACAAACCATCATTCTTGTCCTGTGCGATAGCGAAGCACTGTCCAATCACATCGAATAAATGTCTCGGGCCAGTGGATGTCCCCCAACGTCCCTTGAGATGAACCGCCAGGACGTGGCTGCAGCCGACGTCCCGCAAAGGCTGGGTCGGAACCGGGTGAGCGAGCATTCCGTCCACACAGAGCTGCCCGTTCACATTGACGGGCAGGAACATGCCGGGATATGCGCAACTGGCGCGCACCGGGTCGACCAGCGCCCCCGAATCAAATACCGCGCCGCTGCCTGTGGCAAAATCAGTCGCGGTTACGGCCAACGGAATTCGCAGCTCTTCGAAAGTTTTAACTTTGAGGACGCTTTGAAGAAATCCGATCATGCGTTGGTTAGAGGCGAATCCCATTCGCGAAATCGTCCAGCGGGCAAAATCCCGGAAACGCACTCGAGAAGCTATCTTTTCCATTTCCTGCGCGGAAACCCCACTGCAGTAAATGGCGCCAATCAGCGCGCCTACGCTGGTCCCTGCAATGTAGTTAATAGGAATCTTTTCTTCTTCGAGGACTCTGAGAACGCCGACATGCGCGATGCCTCGCGCGAAGCCGCCCCCCAATGCAATTCCCAGTCGAAACGGTTTCGCCGGTGTCGGCGTTAGCCCTGTGTCGCGGCGCGAAA
>JBLNFC010000367.1:0-6158 GCA_050263355.1 Acidobacteriota bacterium | reverse complement strand
GCAGCACCCGAACAAAGGTTCCGTGCACATTTACCCCGGTGACAATCGCGTCGAAGGTCTCGCCTACTCGATCACTCATTACCACAGCTGAAATCCGCTTCGACATCTCCCGCTCCACTTTCCTGGCTGCGTTTTCTTTCTCCGTGCAGATGCTGGCGATCGCGGAAAGTTCCTCGTCAGTGTAAGGAGTGGGGCTCTTCTGCAGCATCGCCCTGATTAGCCGTTGCGTGATCAGATCGGCAAAACGGCGGTTAGGCGCTGTCGAATGTGTGTAATCTTGCACGGCAAGCCCGAAGTGGCCTGTTGAGGCATCGCCGGGCCGCTGCAAGACGTACTCTCCGGGCCCCATCAGTTTAATAACAGCGAGCGAGAGGTCAGGAAAGTGATCGGGGTCTGCCGCCTTGGACCTGGTCAGAAATTCGTTCAATGCTTTGGAATCAGGTTGCGGCGGGAGTTGCTCACCTTGCCGCGCGGCCAATTGTACGATTCGGTCCCATCGCTCCGGGCTTCTGACTACGCGCCGGATGCAGGACATCTTTTTCTCGTCAAGCTTACGAGCAACCGCGCCATTAACAGCGATCATCAACTCTTCAATTAGTTCCGTAGCTCGGTTCTTGCTCTGGCGGGCTATGTCGACAACTTCATGATTGGCAACAACGGCCTGCACCTCGACCGTATCTATGTTGAGAGCACCCTGACGATGCCTCTCGCTTTTGAGCGCCTGGGCCACTTGGTCCTGCAACTTCAACTGTTCCTGCAGACCCGAGGAAGCCGCAACCTTCTCGGGAGCTCCTGCCTTAGCTTCCAGCCATGCTCCAACAGCACTATAGGTCAACTGCGCCTGGTTCCGGACCACTGCGCGATAGAAGTCACTTGAAACCACCCCTCCGTTTGCATCGATTACTAGCTCTGTGACAAAACTCAGCTTGTCGCCTACTTCCAGCAGCGATGACGCGCCAGTAGACAGCTGTTCCGGCAGCATGGAAAATGTTTCAACTCCGGTGTAGACCGTTGTAGTCTGCTGCGCAGCATGTTGATCGATTGCCGACTGCTTGGGCACGAAGGCATCAACATCCGCGATTCCCACCAGCACCCTGACATCGCCATTGGAGAGCCGCTCCACCACTTCAATCTGGTCGAGATCGCGAGAACTGTCGTTATCGATGGATGACCACAACAGATGACGTAAGTCGCGCACGCCACTGTCTGGAACTAGCGCAGGCGGGTGCGCTTTCAGTTCTGCTAATTCTTCGAGCTCGGCCGGACCAAAATCCGGTTGGAAACCATGCGCCAGCATGGATTGCCGCGCAAGTCGGTGAAGATCCACTTGACTGCCATCTTTGCTGTCCATGCGAATGGGATGCGAGTGATGTCAAAGACGAGATCGCTTCACAGCAGCTGATGATGAGTAATTGCTAGCGAAGCCATCCAACAGCTAAGGAGATCAGCACAATGACTTCAACGCTCGCGAGCGACATCCAAATTACCTCGCGACGCCTGCTGCGAGAAAGATTGTCCTGAAATTGGCTGACCAGAACATCGATTGAATCGGCGTCGACCTGAATCGCTTCCAGTGGAACCGGTAAAACTTCAACCGTCCTGACCGGAGGTTTAGGTTCCCTGTGAGGCGCTGGCTCGCTCACCGTCTTTACCTGAGTTGCCGTATGAGCTGGCGAAGTAGAAACAGGAGGCGCAGTGATCAGTGAGGACCAGTGAGGCGTAACCAGCCCTACCTCTGAAATGCCAGGATTGATTGGCGTCGATGAGAGTTCTAGTTCCGGTAAAGTCTCTGGCGAAATCAGGTCCGCAAAACTGCGAATCAGCGACTTCCACCACGGCCTCCTGCTGCTGTCGCTGATCAACTCGCCAACCTCGAGGGGCTCTGATTCCAAAACAAGAGGCGGCAGTTTTTCGGGCGAAATTGCATCGCCAATGCTGCGCAATAGAGACCTCCACCACGGTTCGCTGGTGAGATCGCTGACAAGTTCGCCCACTTCGACCGGGCGTGACTCCAGTTGCAGCGGCGGCAAATTCTCCGGTGCCAGTACATCGCCCAAACTCGTGAAGATGGTGCGATACCAGGGAGCGCGAAGCATTTCGCCCAAAGGCAGGATCACATTCACAGGGCGCGAGGTTAACCGGAGGGGCGGGTATCTTTCGGGAAAAACAATGTCCCGCAGCGCATCGCCTACCCGAGCAAAAAAAGACTTGTAGAATTCCGGTGGCAAAAGAATATTAACTTCCGACTGCTCAACCGGACTCGGAACTGCGGACAACTGCTTTCGTTGAAGACTACTTTCTTCGCGACGGGGCAGAAGCGGGTTGGTTGCCATAATGTGAAGCGATGCCTGGGGGCTAGGAAGTCTCGCTTATACGAATTGGATGCGCGTACAAGCGTAAAACCTGCAGAAAATATACCATGCCCACGCTGGCTTTTGGTGGGAAGAGCTGTCCGACATCGCTAACTCTTCCCGCCTGACAAACAACTCTATCCCAATGAAGCGACTCCGTTCAGGTGCGTAGGCTGACTTGGCTTTTCGTGTGTCCGTGGCCGAGGGGAAAGCTGTCTACTGAGATAATCCTCACAAATGGCGATTGGCAGCCGAAATCTCGATAAAGCACGCGTTAGAAAAATAGCCGCTGCAACTCTGATCGTTTTAGCAGTGCTCGCAGGAGTGGCGCTGTGGCGCGCAGGGATTCTCCGCCAGCTGTCGAATAAGGACCAGCTCATTCAATTGTTGCGCGACGGCGGTATCAAGGGGCCTCTACTTTGTGTCGCGGCACAATTTGCGCAAGTCGTCATTTTCGTTATCCCCGGAGAGATCACTCAATTTGCGGCTGGCTACGTATTCGGAGCCTGGCGCGGCTTCGTTTACTCGATCATAGGAATCTTGCTGGGTTCAGCTTTCAACTTCTACTTCGCTCGCTTCTTCGGTCGTCCAGTGCTGGAGGGCATCATTAGCCCGGCCAGACTTGAGCAAATAGATCTCATGTTGGCCAAAGCCCGCGGTAAGTCCGCCATGTTCTTTCTATTTCTGCTGCCGGGCGCGCCCAAAGATGCCTTGTGCTATGCGGCCGGGTTGTCGCATATGACTTTGCCGGAGTTCCTGGTCATTTCCGGATTAGGCCGGCTGCCCGCCCTATTGGCCAGCATCTTGTTTGGGTCACGGCTCTATCATGGTGATGCTATGTCTATGAGCCTCCTAGCTTTGCTAGGCATCCTGTTCTTTCTCGCGTTCTACTGGTACGAACGTCGACGTAGCAGATCGCCCGAGCGCTAATGGACGCCGCGGGCAACCCTGCCAGTCTTCCCGTATCTAAAAAGCAAACCCACACAATTCAATAGGAGGTAGGTATGTCGAAAGTTCTGTTGTTCGCAGCTTTCTTGCTGCTCTCAGCGACTTGGGTAGTTGCTCAGAACAGCGACACAACCGGCAGCCAGAGCAGCCAATCGGGCTCTTCGATGGGCCAATCCAGCAGCCAAGCGAGCTCCAGCACGAGTTCTGGAAGTGAAACTTCGGTCGAAGGCTGCCTGAGTGGTTCGGCTGGCAGCTACACCTTGACCAGTTCCACCGGCACCACATACCAGCTGAACGGTGCAAGCGATGACCTCAGCAAGCACGTAAACCAGCAGGTTCGGGTGCGGGGAACTCAGAGTGCTTCCTCAGCGTCCTCGAGCACCAGCCCTGGCAGCGCGAGCAGTTCGGGCACTCCCAGCAGTTCCAGCACGGCGAGTACTCCGAGCAGTTCCAGCAGCAGTTCGAGCCCGAGCAGCTCGTCTCAACCTTCGTTCACGGTCAGCAAGGTGTCGAAGATTTCCGATACCTGCAGCACCTCTAGCAAGTAAGCCTGCTTAGTGCTGCTGGCCGCAGCATTCTTTCGATTCGCGCCGCTTCGTTTCTCTCTCGAATCTCATCGAGACTCTATCTGCCTTGTCGCAAGTCACCTGTGGCTGCCCTTTGCAGACTTTTGCCTACTCGTCATGTACAGGGTTTCCTGTATTTGGGTCCAGCCGCGTTGGGTTCTAAGATGATGCAGTTTCTAATCGGATTTCCCCGATCCGTTGGCGTGCTTTTCCCTGCACAGTGCACGGATACTTGTTTTAATCGCCTGCAACTGCCTGCATATGTCTCGCTGCGGGTTTGCGGGCGAGGGTAGCCGTACGAGGACGAATGAAAATCCTGATCGTGGATGATCATGAGGTAGTGCGGCAGGGCGTGAGCTCGCTTCTGCGTAGAGACCGCAATTACGAAATTTGCGGCGAAGCCGCGGATGGACATGATGCCATCGAACAAGCCCGGCGTTTGCAACCTCAAGTTGTTGTGATGGACATCAGCATGCCCAATCTGAACGGATTGGAAGCAACGCGTGCTATCCGCAGTTCCGTTCCCGACTCCGAAGTTTTGATTATGAGTCAGCACGACTCGCCGCAAGTTGTGCAGCAGGCCTTCAACGCGGGTGCACGTGGTTACGTAGTGAAGTCATCCCTCGCGCGGGAGTTGCTAAATGCGGTCGCGAGCGTCGGTCGGCACCAGTCGTTTGTTGACCCCAAGATCTCGGGCGTCAAAACCGCAAGTTATCCCAGCGATGTTCAGCAAGGCTTGGAACGAGGTGCTTCCCTGGAGCAGACCCTCCGCGAGAGTGAACAGCGGTACCGTGATCTGGGCACCACGACTACTCAAGTCGTGTGGCGATGCGATGCGCAGGGCAGGAACACCTGGATTTCCGAAAACTATGTAACCGCTGATCCCGCCGGTACGGAGCCTCTGACTGCTCCCGCCTGGTTGCAGATACTCCATCCTGATGATCGAGAGCGGAGCGCAAGACTCTGGGCGGAGTGCATACGAGCAGGCACGCCTTATCGCGATGAATTCCGATGTCGTGTTGCTGATGGCACGTATCACTACTTCGATTCACGAGCTGTGCCGGTTCGAAATGCTGACGGCACGATTCGGGAGTGGCTCGGAGCAAACTTCGACATTACCGACCGAAAGCAGGCCGAGGCATCTCTTCGCGCCAACGAAGAGCGCATGCGGTTCGCTCTCGAGGCGGCGCAATTTGGCACTTGGGAGTGGGATATCCCCACGGGGAAGGTCCACTGGTCGGAGAACATGGCGCAGATATTTGCGTTAGCACCTGGGTCGTTCGACCAAACCTTCGAGTCCGCCATGCAAGGCGTACACGAAGATGATCGCTCGTCCGTGGTGGATGCCATCGAGCAGGCAATTTCCGGAAATGGAAACTATCGCACGGAGTACCGCCGCGTACGTTCCGACGGCAAATTCGCTTGGATCGAAAGCATAGGTAAGGTTATTTACGATGATCAGCATCGACCCGTGCGCATGATGGGTGTGTGCATGGACGTCAGCCGGCGAAAGCAAACCGAAGCCGCGCTCCTGACTACCCAGTCGGATTTGGAAAAACGCGTTCAGGAGCGGACCGCTGATTTGGAATTAGCTCAGGCCAGTCTTCGTCACCTCTCCGCACGCCTGTTGCAGGCGCAAGATGAGGAGAGACGTCGCATCGCCCGTGAATTGCATGACAGCGCAGGGCAGCTTCTCGCCGCTCTCAGTATGACGTTGACTCCTCTCGAATTGGAATTGAAGACTTCTCACCCGCAAGGGGCTGAGGCGGTCATCAGCAGTATGAGATTGGTTGACGAGCTTTCCAAAGAACTGCGTACCATCTCGCACCTGCTGCACCCTCCGATGTTAGATGAGGCGGGATTGGAGTTTGCCTTACGCTGGTATGTCGAGGGCTTTGCTGAGCGCAGCGAAATCAAGTTTAATTTCGATTTTCCCGACGATCTCGGACGTCTTCCCCGCCAGGTTGAAACCACTATCTTCCGGCTCATTCAGGAGTCTCTCACCAATATCCATCGCCACGCTGAAAGTCGTACTGCGGCTATCCGTTTGTGGCGGCAAGACCACTACGTTAAGGTCGAAGTAACAGACCAGGGCAAGGGAATGGATCTTGAGAAAGGTTCCTACCGGGCTGCGCGGACCGGTGTCGGAATACAGGGTATGCGGGAGAGAGTCCGGGAACTGGGCGGAACCTTCGAGATTCAGTCAGGCAAGCACGGCACTCGGGTCTCGGCCACTGTTCCCTTTCAGCAGCCCGCGCGAAACATGGCGAAGAGCGCTGAAATAGCCAACTAA
>JBLNFC010000366.1:0-6433 GCA_050263355.1 Acidobacteriota bacterium | reverse complement strand
GGCGCTGTAGGGGAAAAGGACAGCGTCTCCGGACTGCGCTTCCGACAAGATGTATCGGGTCGCATCCCTCCAATCATCGCTGTGCGCCAAGGCCTTCCTTTGTTCGAAATAGGAGCTGACTCCGACCAATGAGAATGCGACCACCGCCATCAACGCTGTGGGAAACACTACTCTCGATCGAACGTGCACAAGACCATCAGCCACCAGCATTAGAAATGGCGGTAAACAAACCATGAGGTACCGCGACTGCAAAAGAGGCCAGCGCAAGGAGGCGATCGCGACAGTGATTACCGGCACCAGCAGCCATATCCATACAAACATGTAGGTCGGTGTGTCACGAGCTGGCCTTGTCCTTCGGAAGCGGAAATAGAGCGACCCGAAAATCGGCGCAAGCTCGATGATCATGAGGTAATTGCCGCCATTCCCGGTGAAGTCCTGTAACAGGCGGTACAAACCTTGCGTGGAATTCTGATTTATCCACGAAAGTTGCGATCTCGTCGAGAAGAGCAGGAGGCTGGCCGCAAGGGGCAAAGCTAGGAGGACGATCACTCCCGCCGCTCTGAGCATTCGGTTCCTTGGGGGACGGCTAGCCGGAGAAATGATGACAAAGATCCATTGTCCTATGAGTACCCACGCTCCGAAGACGTGAGCATAAATAACCAGAGCAGTTGTCAAGACATATGCCAGCCAAATCTTCCGGTCAGTAGTTAAGAGCTGGACGAACAGATAACAGGAAAGAAGTCCCAGGAAAACCAGCAGACTATATCCACGCGCTTCCTGTGAATATTGGATATGGAATTGATGAACGCCTAACAGGAGTGCGGCAACCCGGGCCGTCTTATGGCCAAAAATGTAAGCAGCCAATTGGTACATGAGGGGGATGCTTGCAACTCCAAATAGCACCGATAGAAGCCGCACCGACGTTTCGCTGTTCCCGAGATGAATCCAGCCACGCAGCACGAGGTAGTACAAGGTCATGTTCGCCTGGCGGTGAACCAGGGCATTCAGAAATGTATGCCAATCACTGCGCGCGAGCATGCTGCTGGCTGCCTCGTCGAGCCAGAAGCTTTTGTTGCCCAGTTTGTATGTTCGTAGCAGGGTTGCAATAAGGAGAACAACTCCGAACCAGATCCCAAAAACGGGCGAGCGAGTCGCTGCATCACCGGAGCGCGACCCGCTGTTATGTTCGCTAGTGTTCACAGCTGTGGATGTATGATTCGACGGCATTAAGTAGAACAGAGTAGCCTGTCCGTGAGTAGCTGACTCTAGTTGTACGTCCGCAGCTCAACCGAGCGTTCTTCGCCCTGACAGGCAACATCCAAGCGCAGAATACGAATCCGAAACAGCCATGGCTCAGGGAAACGTCAGGCATATGGGCGACTCTATGACAGACTCCATGCTTTCGACCACGCAGCAGGTCGAGTCGATCTGGAAGTTGGGCGGGTTAACGCCTAAGCAGTTGCTTAAGCGAATTTATGTTGAGATTGACAATGATGATCTACTCGGACGTTCGTCGGAACTCGCTTACAACTTCCTTCTAGCCGTTTTTCCGATGTTGTTGTTTTTGGTTTCTCTGTTTGGTGTATTTGCTGCGCAGAGAAGCGAACTTCAAGGTCGATTGTTCTACTATCTCGGCCAAGTGCTTCCACCGGCTGCTTACGACCTGATATCGAAGACACTCCAGGAAGTGATCAAAAACAGCGGTGGTGGCAAGCTTACTCTGGGCCTGATCCTGGCTTTGTGGGCTGGCGCCGGTGGGATGAGTTCCCTGATGTCGGGCCTCAATGCAGCCTACAACGTTCGCGATGGACGTCCGTGGTGGAAGAAGCGGCTGATTGCCATTGCCCTGACCTTGGGAATATCGATTCTCGTCATCGCCGCACTCTTCATTGTCGTGGCCGGAGGCAGCGTAGCGGAGTTTGTAGGAGCGAAGCTGAGTCTCGCCGGTATTACGGTCATTGCGTGGAAAATTGTGCAATGGCCGGTAGCACTTGCCTTTATCATCCTGGCATTTGCCCTCATCTACTACTTCGGTCCTGACTTGAAGGAACAACACTGGTACTGGATCACACCGGGCTCCCTCATAGGAGTTTTGTTGTGGCTCGCAACATCCTTCGGCTTTCGCGTCTACTTACACTTCTTCAATAGCTATAGCAAAACTTACGGCTCGCTCGGTGCGGTAATTATCCTGCTGCTCTGGTTTTACGTGACCGGCCTCTCTTTCCTCATCGGAGGAGAGATCAATTCAGAAATCGAACATGCTGCGGCGGAGCGTGGCCATCCCGAAGCTAAACATGAAGGCCAGAAAGCAGCATAAGACTACCCGGAGCAGTTTAGGTCTGCGGCAAGGGTGGGCAGCCGGGGAAGTCTCGGAGATAGCTGTTGCCGACATAACCCAGGTCTTTGATCCCTATCTCGCTGGTGAAGTAGCCGTCCGCCGTCAGATTTCGTAAGAACGAGAAGAACCCAATGCCCTGATTGAGGCTCGGATCCGCTCTGCCGTTCTTGCGGTATGCGATCAGATCGAGGATTTGTTTCTTCTGTTCCACATCGCACTCGAGATAAGTGTTGCCGTAGCGACCGGTGCAAGTTGCGTCCAGCCACATCATTCCCCCGCCAAGTCTCAATTGGTAATCGGCATTCTCACTCGTGAGAAGGTCAATGAACTCGGGTGCACCCGCCTCGATCGCGCCTCCAACTTTTCCATCTGCCGGAATAATGGCCTCACACAGCGCCTCCAACGTTTTGTACTGATGCTGCGAAAAGAACTTTGGCTTGTAAGCCCGGTCAGGCGCGGCTGCTTTCTCCGCTTGTACCATGCGATGAGCCATGTCGGCGGCTTGCGCAGGGATGACGCGCAATACGGATCCAGCCGTCCCCCCCATCGTCAGTGCCTTCAGAACGTCTCGACGGGACACGGAGATCGAATCCAAATTTCCTCCTCAGCAGCTCAGAGTTGGTTCTTTTTCGCCTGATCGATGAGGTACTCCGACGCGCGCCACGAGAGCGCCATAATCGTTAGAGTCGGATTCTTGTCAGGATTCGTGACGAACGCTGCTGCATCCGTCACGAATACATTCTTCACATCGTGTGCCTGGCAATATTTGTTCAGCGCCGATGTTTTCGGGTTCGCACCCATCCGCGCCGTTCCCAGTTCGTGGATAATCACACCGCCAGCTTCTATTCCGTAAGGGTAGGGACCGTCCGGAACCGCCTTTGTAACATAGGTTCCGCCAGCGGCTTCAACCATGGCGCGGAAAGTTTCCTGCATATCCTTCGCCATCCTGATCTCGTTGTCTCCCCATTGCCAGTGGAAGCGCAGGACCGGAATACCCCATTGGTCCACCGTGTCAGGGTCGATTTCACAATAGCTGCGCTCGTTGGGGATCATCTCGCCGCGGCCATTGAATCCGATAAAAGCGCCGTAAGTGGAACGGATCTTCTGCTTCAGGGGAAGACCGTAACCTTCCTCTGCTTCGCAGAGATCATCCCAATCACCCACATTCGGCATATTGCGACCGCCACCAAACTCGACGTGGTACCCACGTGAGAAGTCATTTTTGCGATTGAACTTCCACCAGGGAATGTACATGTGCATGCCGCCCACGCCGTCGTGGTTGTGAGGCGGCATTTTTTCGAACTGCGGAAAGTAGCCTCCGCCATAACTGCCAACCGAATCGGTCAAGTAACGGCCCACCACGCCGGAGGAGTTGGCGAGACCGTCTGGAAATTGTGACGACTTCGAGTTCAACAACATCCGCGCGGATTCGCAGGCACTAGCGGCCAGGACAAAAGCCTTCGCTTTAACCTGCCGCTCGGTACGGGTTGCTTTTTCGATGTAGGAAACGGCTTCTGCTTTGCCGTTCTTCCCGACCACAATCTCGCGGGCCATCGCTCCTGTAATTAATGTGAAACGGCCAGTCTCTTGAGCCACTGGCAACATCACTTGGCTGGAACTGAAGTTTGAGGCAGTCTTGCACCCGCGACCGCACTGCGCGCAATAGTGACAAGCGCGTCTTCCATTAAGAGGCTTGGTAAGGATCGCTAGCCGTGACGGTATACACAAAATATTGAGCTTGTCGCAAGTCTTCTTGACGAACACTTCCGTACAGCGCGGCTTGGGCGGAGGAAGAAACATGCCATCGGGCGCGCTGGGAATGTTCTCTTTAGTGCCAAATACGCCGATGTAGCTTTCGACCTTGTCATAATACGGCGCAATTTCCTCGTACGTGAGAGGCCAATCGTCCCCCATGCCGTCAGTTGAGCGAGCGCGAAAATCCATCGGCGCAAACCGAAGGGCAATCCGGCCCCAGTGATTTGTGCGCCCGCCGACCACACGAGATCGGAACCAGCGAAACGTCGATCCTGGCGCAGAAACGTAGGGTTCGCCTTCAATGCTCCAAGCCCCATTGGGAGCCATGAATTCGTCGTTGAGTGCTCCCCGAAGCTGAGCCCCAACGCCCACACCTCGATGCGGCAACTCGTAAGGCCAGACATGTTCCTTGTAATCTTTGTCGGGATCGATAGGAGGCCCCGCCTCCAACATCACCACGTTCAGGCCGCCTTCGGTTAGAACCTTCGCGGCCGTCCCGCCTGCGGCACCGGATCCGATGATGCACACATCGTAGACTTTTGGGGAGCGAATCACCTGGAACATGTTTTCCTCAGATCCACATCAGTAGCGGAGCTTGCGCAGATACTCGTAACTGGCCTTGATGCTCTCAAGCGGATCCTTGGGTTGATCATGCTCCACAAAATAGTGTTGGATACCCGCCTTCTCGGATTGCGCGAATATTTTCTTGAAACCGATAGAGCCACTGCCTACTTCGGTCATCTCGCCATTTTGTTTCATGTCCTTGACGTGTACCAGGCAGAAGCGTCCAGGAAAGCGATTGAAGTACGTTAGGGGATCTTGTTTCCCTTTGACCGTCCAGAACAGGTCCATCTCCATTTTCACCAGCTTAGGATCGGTATTGTTGAGGATGATGTCATACGGCATTTGGCCATTTTCGGCTTTGAACTCGAAATCATGATTGTGATACGCGAACTGGATCCCGGCTTTCTTGCACTCCTCCCCGGTTCGATTGAATGTATCGGTCACCCGCTTCCATCCATCCGGCGTGCGCATGCTCTCGTCGATGAAGGGACAAACCAAATAGGTCTGACCGATCGCGTGCGCCGTATCTAAGGCCTTAGACAGTTCGGCGGAGATTGCTTTAAACTCCACGTGTCCGGACACACCCGCCAGCCCGTTGCGGTCCAGCACGGCTCGCACTTGCTGCGGCGGCACGTTGGGATATCCCGCGAATTCGACTTCGCGGTAGCCTATGGCAGCAACCTTGGCCAGCGTCGCCTCGAAGTCTTTTTTGAACAACTCGCGAACGGTGTAGAGTTGCACGCCAATCTTGTCCAATTTGCGATCGTCGGCTGCGGCCCACGACATGCGGCTGCTCATAATGCTTGCGGCGGTGATGGTTCCAAGAAAGCTGCGGCGGTCCATGCTATAGCTCCCCTCTCTTCAACAGTCCAACAGCATAGTCGCAGGCGCGCGCTGTCAGCGCCATGTAGGTCAACGAAGGATTCACGCAGGCCGACGATGTCATGCAGGCCCCATCTGTCACGAACAAGTTCTTAACATCGTGCGCCTGATTGTGCGCGTTCAATACTGACGTCTTGGGGTCACGTCCCATGCGCGCAGTACCCATCTCGTGAATCGTCAAGCCAGGGGCGTTGTCCTCGATGAATGTTTCAATATTTCGCGCGCCGGCCGCGTTCAGCATTTCGGCGGCAGTGAGTGACATATCTCTCAAAATCGCACGTTCGTTTTCACCGAATGCGCAGTGAACTTTCAGTGTCGGAACACCCCAGGCATCGGTTCTGCCGTGGTCAATCTCGATAAAGTTCGCAGGATTAGGCAGGCACTCGCCGAATCCGTAGAAATCGAATTTCCACGGACCCGGAGACTTAAGCATGTTCTTGAACTCCACACCGAATCCCGGCGTCTCGATACCCCGCTGCCAGTCCTTGCGGGCGCCGCCCCCCTGAAACCCATATCCCCGCAAAAAATCGGCGTGTTTCTGCTTGACGTTTCGAAAGCGTGGCACGTAAATACCATTCGGCCGGCGACCTTCCTGCGTGCGGTCTTCATGTCCTGGTATTTCGCCCTTCGCGCCGCCCCCCATAACGTGGTCCATGAGGTTCCGGCCCACCTGACCGCTCGAATTGGCAAGCCCACTCGGAAACTCGGCTGACTTGGAGTTCAGCAGAATCCGAGCCGATTCCATGGCGGATGCGCACAGAAACATAACCTTCCCGTGGAACTCGAGAGTTTCTCGCGTTTGGCCATCAATAACGTGAACCCCGGTTACTTTCCGGCTGTTCGGATCAAAAATGAGGCTGTGAACCACGCTGTGAGGACGAAGCGTCAGCTTTC
>JBLNFC010000365.1:0-5391 GCA_050263355.1 Acidobacteriota bacterium | reverse complement strand
TAATCGGAGTGTCGATATCGTAAAAAGCTTTCACGGCTCGGCTCTCGAAGATCTCGCGAGCAGCCTCGATGCCGTCTGGAAAATAGGATCCCAGCAATGCGACATCTGCCGTGCGCAGTTCCTCACGGACTGAATGTAAGATTTCGCTCCAAGCCGTATAGACGCGCACATCGCAAAAGTCTGGGCTAGGGAGGTCGCGATTGGATGCGTACCACTCCTGATTACGCTCAAAGAAAACAATATCGTGTCCACGCTTGCGAAGAGCGCGAACCAATGCGCGGAAAGTCGTGGCATGGCCATTACCCCATGCCGATGTGATCGAAAGACCGAAGATGACGATCTTCATTAAGCTACTCCCCCGAATCGTGCTTCTTCCATGCTGGGAAGGTCACGTTCAGCTGCCTGGGCCGGGGTACCCGAGCAGGAGACTATTTTCTCGAATTCCTGCGCGCGCAGGCTATAGGTGTGATCGCGTAAGGCGCGCTGCCGCATTGCTGAACCAATGGCTCTTGCCTCCTGGGCCGAAGTATTGCGCAGGCACTCAACAACATCGTGGGCATTGGACGCTGTGAGAATCTCGCTGCCCGGGACAAAGAACGTCTCAACACCTGTCCACAGGTCAGTAATCAGGCATGATCCCGCACCCGCAGCTTCGAATACTCGGGTGGGAGGCGAAAAACCAACACTGGCCATCGATTCACGGTTGATGTTGAGCACCATCTTGGCTGAGCAATTTATTCGATTGTGGTCCGAGGTTCCGACATGGCCTATCCACCTCACGTTAGCGGGAAGAGACCGGCTTCCCCAGCCTTCCCCTCCGAGCAGGAATTTCATCTCCGGCGCCTGCTCCGCCGCTTTAATAAAAAACTCTTCCACCCGGCGCTCCCGATCGGGGAGACGATTACCCACGAACGCGAGATCGCATTCTATCGATGAATCCTTTACGACGGGGTGATGGGTCATCGGATCGAGGCCGTTGTAAATGGGAAAGCAGTTCTTTGCTCCAAGCTTCCTGTAGTGATCTACGACCGGCGGTCCACCACCGTAGGTGAAGATGAAGTCATAATCCGAAATCAAAGGCCGGAAGTAATCAGCGGGGTTGGCTTCCACCCGGGCCAAAGTCGCCGGCGCATCCACATCCCAGAAGGCTACGCGCGTGCGTTCGGAGCCGCAACGGAGGACTTCACTTTCCAGCAGGTCGTCTTCGGAGCCAACGCCACTGTGTTTGATCACTAAATCTGCCCGGCATGCCTCGAGGAGAAGACGCGGGATGTCATCGGGAGTTCTATAGACCACCACGTCTGCATACGGCACGTCCGTCAAATCGCGGTTCTGCTGGCGTTTGTAAATGTCCGGCTCAGCGAAGGTGATGCGAAAACCCCTGTCGTGCAGGTTTCGGTAGATTCCGCGATAGTAAGTTGCGGCACCATTCCAATAGGACGATGTGATGCTGGAGCCGAAGACAAACAAGTTCATTTGGCGAGTTCCTCGCATATGTTCAGCAATTGCTGCGCACGGTGCGCGCACGTATGCCGGCTGAGGATGGTGCACATTCCCCGTTCCGCTATTTGCGAACGTGCAGCGGCATCGGCGATGAGCCGACGGATCTCGGCAGTCATAGCTGCTCCGTCAGGAACAAGAAGATAGTCTTCATTCGCCGTAAACAGGCCCTCCGTATCTGTCCAGGGAGCGCAAAGCAATGGAATTCCGCATGCGAGCGCTTCGAATACGCGAATGGTTGGAACCCCGCTCAATCCATTGGCGTAGAAGCGCCGTGGCACGTGGAGCGTCAGCAGGGTCTCACCATAAACTTGCGGCGCGTGCAGGTTAGGAAGGTACCCCCGGAATTCAATGCCAGCGCGGGACAGGCAATCCTTTGCGGACGGTGGATAGCGCACCCCGTGCACTGCTGCGGTCACACTCAATTTCGAGAGCGGATCGATCAGGTACTCCTGGAGCTCGCGTGTCCGTTCTTCGTCACCCCAATTCCCTACCCAGATGACATCGGTCTTCTTGTCCTTTGCAATGCGGTGAAAGTGCGCCGTATCGGCGGCTTCGTGAAAGGTCCATGCGCGTTGAACGCCAAAACCTTGTTCGTAGATCTTGCGGATGGCTTCGCCGAATGCAAGCACACCATCAAAGGAGGCAAGATTCATCTGCAGGATTTCTTTGGGATTCGTATAGGCGCGGTGGTGCGTGTCGTGAAAGAGTGCCAGGAAACGGTATTTGCCCTTTAGTTGCAAGATGGCATTGACCAGAGTGGGAGGATTCCATTCATGAATGAGCACTACTTCCGCATCGCTCAGCTCGTGGTCAAGGAATGTGGGGAGGCTATCGTCCCGGCGATAGAACCTGACGTCTAACTCAGGAAAGCTGTCGTGAAACTGCTTCAGCGCATTTTTTGCGATTTCTGATTGTTCCAAAAGCAGATTGGTCCTGGACCATGAATTCTCTTCCTCGTAACAGCGGACCTCGTGGCCCATGCGCACCAACTCAGAAGCGAGCCCTCGCAAGAAGTGCGCGTTTCCGTGATTCCAATCCGAAGTCCAGGAATGCGCGAAGATGCGGAACTTGAGCCGGTGGATCAAGCGTACGCCTCCTGCTTCACGAGGCTGCTATATGCGCGCTCGTAGCTGTCGAGCATGCGATCGGTGGAGAAGGCAGTGCTGGCGCGCTCCATGGCACGGGCCGCGAATTGCTCTCGCTGTCCCGGATTGTCCATCAGCATTCGGATCTTTGCAGCAAGGCTCTCGGAGTTGTTGCGGTCAAAGTAGCAGGCGGCATCGCCCCAGAGTTCGTGAAAACTCGGAATATCGTTCAACAGCAAGGCGCAGCCGGACAGGGCCGCCTCGACGGGGGCAAGCCCAAATGGCTCATAGCGCGAGGTTCCCGCATAAACAGCTGCCTTCGCGTAGACATCGCGGAGTTGTTGGCAAGACTGCGAACCTAGCCAGGTGACGCTACCCTGGTCGTAAGACTTTGCAGTTGCGGCGCCGAGACTCTCGGGATGTTCTACAGATCCGGCGACATAAACAGGAACTGAATGGTTGTGCTCGACGACTAGCGACACTTGCTTCGCCTCATCCCAGAGTCGTCCCACGGTAACAACACACTTTTCCTTGGGCACGCTGTGGTCGAATAGCGCGGCGTCTCGCCCGTTATGAATAACGTGGCTTTCGGCAGGCGAGATGTAGTACGTCTTCAAAGCGTTCAACATCCACTCAGACGGGGCGATCACTGCATTGGCGGACAGGCCGTTGCTGACCAAACCGCGATACCAGCGCAGCCATGAGGTCTCAGGGGGGTCTTCCTCTCGGGTATTGACCCACCAGCTCACTACATCACTATGTGCGACGACGATTTTGGGGATATGAGTGGGAAGCGCTCCGTAGGCGTATTGGTTGAAATGCAGGAGGTCCGGCTCGACTTGCTGGATCAGTCGGTCAAGCCACTCAGAAGACCGTTCAATGTCATTGACCGACTCCTGCATCCATTCCAAGCGATACGCGGTTGGAAAGTAGGCGAGGCTCTCGAGGCCCTTCATCCATTGCATTTGTTCTGGAGTTGGGTGACCGCCGAAGCTGACCAGAGTCACACGATGACCGCGGCGCAGTAAGCCTGTAACCAGTTCGTGAGTGTAGGTCCAAACACCCCCAACTGTGTCTGCGGTCATTAAAATGTGCATTCCAGATCCTCAAGTGCAACTGGAGCCTGCGCCTGGATGTCGCTGTAGCCCTTCTCGCGGAAGGTATTCGTATAGTAGTGATGGGCGCGCTCCCAAGCCTGATCGTCAATAGGGCCGAAGATCTGCTGATACATCGGAGTGCCAGGATAAGGAAACATCGGTACTGGTTCGCTGACCCATACGCCCTCGGCTTTAAGCCGCTCTTGAAAGGAAAGGATGTCCTGGCGCTCGTCGTGCTCCGTCAAGATCAGATTGGCCTGAACCCATGGAATACGTTTGCGAGCATAAATGAGCAGGTCGGAGAGCCGCTCCGTTGTCATCCGGCAATTTTTATTGAGTTCGTCGCGCCCCTGCTCCGTGATGGATTCGATTCCACACTCCATTGAGATGCAGCGTGCTCGCCCCAGCAGGTCGAGTGTCTCTTCATCCCAGAGATCAACACGAGTCTGCAACCCAATGCTGATGGGCCGATGCGATAACTCTTCCAATAACCGCAGGACGTTTTTGCCGACGCCGAAGATCTCGTCAATCCAGTAAATGTAATCCACACCGCGTGCGATTAAGCGATCGACTTCTTCGATGACAGCATCGACATTACGTTCGCGAAATTTGTTGCGAAACAGTGTCTTATTGCAGAAGCTGCAGGCCCAGGGACAGCCACGCGCGAATTCCAACTCGGCACCGTGGCCCGTTCCCGAGAATACGTGATGACGATGCTGGTGAGCTTCGACGTTGTAGTTGTTGAACTGGAGCGAGCCCAATTTGCGCATGTCAGTGACTGCCAAAGACGCGCTGAGGTGCTCGCCCGTCTCGTCTCGCCAGCAGCAGCCATCAATCTGAGACCAGGGGCGGTTCGGCAGAAGCGGTATGACTTCATCGGGTTCGCCACGGAACACCACGTCGCAATTCAGCTTGCGCAGAGTGGGTCCGGGAGTGGCCGATGCGTGAGGACCTATTGCCACTTTGACTGCCCGGCCCTCAAGTGCCGCAAACCACTGCTGTGGGACTCTCAGTTCAGGCGGAGGACAACGCCAGAACAAGTACGAGGGTGCAGTTGGGATCACCAGATAATCGGGGTTGAAGCGATCGAGTCGGGCCTTCGCGTCTCGGATGCTCAACTTGTCCACTTGAGCATCAATAAGCAACGGCTCGTGCCCAGCCTCTTTGATTTTGTCGAAAGCGAAGAGCAGTTCGAGCGGGTAATGAGGCTCCTGGCACCCGAAATAGATGGAGCCTTCAAAGTTCCAGTCTGGATTAACTAAAGCAAACTTCATGACGCCGCCTCTGGCACGCCGGCGAATTGAGGAAGCGAAAATGGCGTGGCAAGCGATGGCATTTGGAAGAAATCTGCGTTCTGTCGCCTCCACTCATGAATATTTCTCAGGATGTCGTTGACGCTCATTCCTGGTTCCCACCCGATATGGTGGCGCAGTTTCGAATAGTCGGTGACATAGACGGGTTGGTCCCCCGGCCGGACTGCTTCCATCGAGTAACGCACTCGATGGCCGGTGAAGACCTGGATCTGGTCGATGAGTTCTAGAAGAGAGGTGGTGTTCGCCATGCCTCCGCCAACGTTGTAGATCTGGCCTGCTGTCTTATTTAGGTTGGCGCGCACGCCTTCAAAAGCACGCATGAGGTCTTCTACTGCCAGCACATCTCGAACCTGGCGGCCGTCGCCGTAAATTGTGATAGGGCGGTCATTGATG
>JBLNFC010000364.1:0-6262 GCA_050263355.1 Acidobacteriota bacterium | reverse complement strand
GGTGAACGCATTGAAGTCGAGTCCCTGGGGAACATTTACGATCGCGATGACCATTCCCATCGCGCTTCTCATGGGCGTCTATCTGCGCCGGATTCGCCCGGGCAAGGTGCTGGAAACATCGGCGCTTGGCTTTGTCCTTGTTCTGCTTGCCATCTGGGGTGGACAGTGGGTCTCGCAGAATCCTTCCGCCGCTCGCGTCTTCACTCTTACCGCAACCAGCCTCGCAATCTGGATCATCGTTTACGGATTCGCCGCCTCGGCAGTACCGGTGTGGTTGTTACTGGCGCCCCGGGATTATTTGAGCACGTTTGTGAAATTAGGGACGATCGGAATGCTCGCGGTGGGCATTATCGGTCTTCGTCCTACTTTGCACATGCCCGCGCTCACACGTTTTGTGGACGGAAGCGGGCCCGTCTTCGCTGGAAAAATATTCCCCTTTGCGTTTATCACCATCGCGTGCGGCGCCATCAGCGGATTTCATTCGCTGATCTCCAGCGGCACAACTCCTAAGCTCATTGCGCGCGAGACCGAAACCCGAATGGTGGGATACGGCGCCATGCTGGCGGAGTCCATGGTGGCGATCATGGCAACGATTGCGGCGTGCGTGCTGCAACCGGGAGTTTATTTTGCGATCAATAGCCCTGCAGGCATCGTGGGTCAATTGCCGCAAGCAGCCGCATCGACCATCAGCTCGTGGGGATTTCCCGTCACCGCAGTAGAAATGCATTCTCTGGCACAAGCTGTAGGCGAACAGACTCTCTTCAACCGTACGGGAGGCGCTCCCGCGTTTGCAGTCGGCATGGCGCATATTTTTTCCACCAGTTTAGGCGGTCAGGCGCTGATGGCAATCTGGTACCACTTCGCCATCATGTTTGAAGCCCTGTTCATCCTGACGGTGCTCGATGCCGGAACCAGAGTGGGCCGATTCATGATCCAGGATGCCTTAGGGCACATCTGGAAACCGCTGGGACGCACAAGCTGGTATCCCAGCATCCTGCTCAACAGTGGCTTGATTGTCGCTGCGTGGGGCTATTTCCTGTGGCAAGGAGTCAAAGATCCGCTGGGAGGCATTAACTCTCTCTGGCCGCTGTTCGGAATTGCAAATCAATCGTTAGCCACAGTCGCACTGTGCGTGGCTACGACTATCTTCATCAAGATGGGTAAGGCCCGCTATGCTCCGGTCACACTGGTGCCGCTGGCATGGTTGGTACTCGTGACGTTTACTGCGTCGTACCATAAGGTCTTCGATCCCAATCCGCGAATCGGATTTCTTTCTCATGCTCGCCAGCTAGCGCAGGCCGCAGCCCCGGGCAGTGCGAGGCTCATCTTCAACGATCAACTGGACGCCGTCGTCACTGGCGTTCTGACTTTGTTAATCACCGTCATCGTGCTGGAAGCGGCCCGGGAGTGGATCAGAGTGCTCTCGGGACAGAAACAAGCTCAAGTTAAGGAAGCGCCGTTTGTCCCTACCCGCTTCGCAACCGAGGAGCAGGCATGAAGTTCTTGCGGAAGAGCGCAAGTCTAATGTGGGCCGCGCTCGAAGAAATTTTCGAGGAGTCGGCTTACAGGCGTTTTCTGCAAAGAAACCAGGTAGCGTCATCGCGGGAAGCGTACGCCGCCTTTTTGCGGGAACAGGAATTCAGCAAGGCACGTCGGCCGCGCTGCTGCTGAGGTACACTCCTGCCATGCGCGTCCTGGGCATCGATTGCGGCACGGAATACACCGGCTATGGAGTCGCGGAACTCTTTGCAGATGGGCGGTTGCACTGCTGCACTTCCGGAACCATCCGGCTGTCCGCGCGCGATCCGCTGCCGAGGCGCTTGTCGATTGTGTTTGCCCGCTTGCAGGAAGTGATCCAGGAATACCGTCCCGATCATGTGGCCATTGAGGATGTTTTTTATGCAGTGAATGCCAAGTCGGCGCTGAAGCTGGGGCAGGTTCGCGGTGTCGCGATGTTGGCAGCATCCTCGGCGGGAGTGGAGGTCGCTGAGTACGCGCCGCTGACCATCAAATCAGCTGTGGTCGGATATGGACGGGCAGAAAAGGCCCAGGTCCAGCACATGGTTATTCAACTTCTGAATCTCGAAGCCCCTCCCGATTCTCCCGACGCGGCCGATGCGCTTGCTATTGCGATTTGCCACTTACACAGTGCGGCGACCCTGCAACGCCAAAGCGCACAGGTATAAATGACTCATCAGTTCGTGGGGCGCGGTTCTTGGGCCCAACCCTGCTCCACTGCGACTACTACCGCTCTGCTGCAAAACATTCATCAGCCCAACATTGATCAGTCGATAAGCATGTACTTAAGAACATCTTCGTTCCACAACTCATTGACATCGACATGTGCCCCATCCCTCGAGACAGGAGCGCTGGTTGAGAAGTTGTGCGACGGTACTCCCGCATTGCAATTCAGTCCCACCGGACTGGCTGTGTTCAGTCGTACTTCAGCATCATTGTTCAGGTCAGTAAACCCAGCAGCCTTCCACACTGCCTGAAAGCGTCCGATCATGTACAACTGGTCACGCGTGTGCACGAAGCCGTAGAAGTTCCTGATGTTGGTCACCGGGGGAACACTGAAGAAGTCAGCAGCCGTCATCACACCTCCCACAAGAATTGCCAACGGTGGCGCGGAAAGATTGATGACACGAGCCACCGGTAGCTTATAGCCAGTGTAAGTGGCGAGACTGCCCCCTTGCGACCAGCCGGAAAGAACGATGCGAGTCCAGTCCGGAGTAGTACCACTAAGATAGCTACTCCAATCAGTCCCATTCGCGTTATACCCGTTGTTGTTCAGATACTGCAGCATCATCGAGATGCGTTGCGTAATCGCATCCGCAGGATTGCTATTGACGTAAGGCTGACCAGTATTCGGATCAGTACCACAATCTGGTCCATTTGCTATCGAACATGGCCCCGTGGCATCCAGTTTTGCCTGGAATAGATTTCCGAAGCAGCTCGTGTCGTCACAGATGTTGAGAGCGGAAACAGCGTTCGAGTAATTGACGCACATGAAGTCGAACCCGAGATTGACTCCGATCTGGCCCAGGACGCCAACTCCGCCACACGCGTCACCCGATCCACTCAAAAATACCAGCAACTTGTTTTTCCTCGCGACGGCCGGGGCGGCATAAGCGGCGTACTCAAGATTGTTTGGAAGAAACGTCACTGCCGGATCGACCGTGCTGGACGTAACTTTAATCTGAGGCACTGCTTTTACGCCGGTCAAGTCAGGTATCTGGGTCGGCGTGCAGTCGCTATTTACCGGAACGTTCGAGGTCACAGCTGTGTAGTTGCCGCAGCCAGTAGCATTGCAGGATTGCACCCGGTAGTAGTAGGTTGTGCCCACCACCAACCCTTTGTCACGACATGCTTTCAGGTTCTGGAACGTGCCAATGTACTTCAGTGCGCCCGTGCCGCTGCATTGCGTGACCAGCGTGAAACCAGCCGACGGCTGAGTAGAACGCTCGACATTGTAGTAAGTCGCAGAGGGCGCTGCGATCCACGAGACGAAAAGCTGTCCCGTCGTCCCGGCAGAAGTGTCGACTCGAAACTCAGTAGGAACCGGCACACCTGAAGTCACTGAAGTGACAGTAAGGGTGGCGCCGCCACTCACGCCACTCTGGACAGCGCTGATTGTGCTCGTGCCAACAGCGACTGCCGTGCTCAGACCTTTGCTGTCGATCGTCGCGATGCCGGTAGCAGAAGACGTCCACCTACCGTGCTGGTGACATCTCGAGTGCTTCCATCGTTGTAGGTACCAGTCGCGGTGAACTGCTGTGTTGTGCCTACATCGATGGCGGCAGATGCCGGCGTAACGCTGATTGATACCACCTTGGACAATATACCGGTTCCACGTAAGTTAACCATCGTGGGGCTATTCGAAGCGTCATGGAGAATCGTGACCGCACCTGTTTGAAAGTTCGCAGCCGTGGGCGTGTAAGTCGCGGCCACGATACACTTACCTTTTGCCGGCACCTGTCCCGCACACGTAGTCGACGTGTCCAGCTTGAAAGGCCCCGTTATCCCCACGCTGCTGATATTCAGAACCTTCGTCTGATTGTTAGTCAGCGTTGATGTCTTGACCGCGCTGCTGCTGCCCACCACCACGTTGCCAAACATGATAGCAGTTGCCGACATAACTACGGGAGGAACTCCCGTCCCCTGCAAGGGAACGGTTTGCGTGCCGGACGAGGCATTGTCCTTTATGGTAAGTGTTCCCGTGTAGTGCATGCGCGCTGCCGGAGAGAACGTAACGGTGATGGTGCACTTCATTTTCGGCGCGATCTGCGTGCAGTTGTTGCTCTGAGAGAAGTTCGCCGACGCTGCCACGCTGCTGACGATTAATGTCGCAGAGCCTGTGTTGGTCACGGAAACCAGTTTGGAAGCGCTGGTCGTTGCTACGACCACATTTCCAAATGTAAGGGAGGTGGGCGAGAGGCTTACTGACTGCGCGGCGCTAAGCTGAAGAGCAACCAGGAGCAAGCCTACAACAAAGATAACCTTCCGCATGGCGGCACCTCAAATGCTGAAAATCTGAAGAAAGTCCATAGGTCTTCTTATTAGGAGAACTGGGTCGACGGGGGCCGGATGCATCACAAATGACTGCGAGGGGAGCCGGGTTATCTTAATCCAGCGCGGCGCAATGCATCGAAACACTTCCACACAGATCTTAGCAGACCGCATGTGGCGTCGCAGGGTAAACACCAGATCATGGATCACTTACCGGCGTGACTAAGTGCCGATACGGGAGAATGTATGTCGAGATGTGGCAACGAGATAGACTCTGAGCAACGCGCGGCAGACGTCCTCTGGGCCTTCTCTAGAGTCACACTGGCCGTGGTGTCCCCGCTCTTCGGCGTCCGAAATAATAGCGCACAATCAAGCTGAGAATGGACCAAGCGGCACCCACCGTGCCCTTCAGGGTACCGCTTATCTTGGATTTTCCGATACGGGCGTGATAGCTCACCGGGACTTCGACCACGCGAAATCCGGCCAGTGCGCCTTTGAGGATCATCTCAACTGCCCAGCCATAGGTGGTCTCTTGCAAAGCGAGCGCGCGCAGTACATCGGCGCGGGCAGCGCGAAAGGGGCCGAGATCGCCGATGTCTACTTTGTAGAGAAGCCTGATCAGGCCAGCGGCGAGACGATTCCCAAACACCTGATGCCAAGGCATCGCCCCAGCAGAGTGCTGCTTGTGCAGGCGGGAACCGAGCGTGATGTCCGCGCGCCCCTCCGTGATTGGCGCCAAAAGAATCGGCAATTCGGAAGGCCGGTCGCTGTAGTCGCCATCCAGGAAGACAACCACGTCGGGGGAATTTGCCGCCGCGAGACCTGTGAGGCAGGCTCGCCCGTAGCCTCGGCGCGGTTCCTGAATGACGCGGGCTCCCATTTTTGCGGCGATGTCGGGCGTGCCGTCGGTTGAATTGCTGTCGACGACGATGACCTCGGTCGTGAGGTGGGGCGGCAGGTCCGCTATAACGCGCTCAATGGCCTGCGCTTCATTATGGGTAGGGATGATGACAGAGACGCGCACAGGGTCTTGAGAAACTCTGAATGAGATGGGTGGCGGCTAAAGCCGCCTTCCAAAAAAGGCGCAATCTTGGACCGCTAAAGGCGGTTCCATTCAAGCATAAACTTTTTCAAGGCATGACTTTCTTTCGGAGCCCTGAAGCTTCGCGTTTTCGAAGGACAACTGTTAATGAAAGTTTCCTTCGCTCGATCACCACCACGGCGAGGATGGCCACCGTTGCGCCAGCCACGCGTCAACGCCCCATTTACGGCCCGCGCGTCCAATGGCGAGGCCGAGAGATGCGAGCACTGGAACCAGAAGTTCCCAGATCCAGGCCGTGCCCAACTCCGAAATCCAAAGGCTGCCGAGAAATAGAAATGCTACGAGTCCAACAGGTCGGGTGAGCAGCCCGATGAGGAGCAGGATACCGAGCGAGATCTCGGTTAGGCCCTGCATGGGAGCGGCCATGGCCGCGTGGTTTGCGGCCAGTGCCATTACTGCCTTCCACGCTGCCGGGGAGTGACTCGCCTTGATGTAGTAGTTGATGAGGCCGGCGTAACCTGCCGGGATGTAGAGGCCTTTCCCCAGATTCTCAAAAAAGACCCACAGAAGCATTGCCCCAATTGTCACCCGGACCAGCGCCAGCCCGTTTGCGGCGGGCGATTGCTGGTCTCCTCTTGTCACGTTACTTCCAAGTGAGGTTGAGACCGTCGTCATGGTTAACCTCTTTGCCTGTGAATAAATGTCTTCTGA
>JBLNFC010000363.1:0-4966 GCA_050263355.1 Acidobacteriota bacterium | reverse complement strand
GTTCACGAATCGCCTGGGGCTCGATGACGTCGCCAACGGCTGCGTCAGTGGTGTGGACCGCCTCCGGTACGTCTGCCACTTCCACCGCTTGCTCAAGGGATTGCACCTTCAGATTGATGTTGACCGCTAGTTGCTGACCGACTTCCAGCCGAAGCGATTGCTTTGCGGGGCCAAAGCCCGGGGCCTGTGTGTCAAGGACGTAGTCTCCGGGAAGGAGCCCAGGAAGTTCGAACATGCCTTGGGCATTTGTGGTCTGACGCCGAACGGCATCCGTGCTCACGGACTTTACTGTAACCTCGGCGCCGGCAACCGGACGTTGCTGCGGATCTAAAACGGTGCCGCCCACTACCGCGTAGTGACTCTGAGCGAATAGAGAAAATGAGGACAGGAAGAGATAAATCACGGCACAGAAGGAGGCCCGGCGTTTCACGCTAACACCCCACAGAATAAGCCGATTTTAGACCACCAATGTGATTGGAGTGACCAGCGTCGGCTTAGAAGATGGCGAGCAATGTAGTGGAGTGATGTCGCTGAGGGCCATAGTGGGAAAAGATTAGAGTGCGACTCTTGTGGTCCCGCACGTACATGGAAGAAGAGTGACCTGTTTTCCTGCATGGCAGATGAGTCTAGCCACCTCGACTTGGCGGTCGTACTCGGTTCGTTCACAGTGATTATGTTGCTCGTGATTCTCTGGGCCGCGTTCCACAACTGAGCAAACTGAGACAGCCCGCGCTACCCATGACAGGTACGCGATAATCCAGAGTAGAAGGTGTAATCCGTCTCGCTTTGCGCAGTCCCCTTATCAGGAGGCACTATGTCCGCCGCACCCGTCCCAAACTGGCGTCAACTCGCCGAAGCTGCGTCGCATGAAACCCACTCCGCAAAGCTACTGCAAATGGTCGCACATCTTTGTGAGGCTCTGGACACGTGCAAACTAATGAAAGCCCACTGACCAGGAGCCGTCCAAAGCGGATATTCTATTATTTCCGTCTGGAAGATCAGATTCCTAAAAACCATCTCCTGCGGCTAATCGACAAGCACATCAGCTTCGAGTTTTCGCATTTTACTGATCGGCTACTTATACGGCATCAGCAGCGAGCGCACCTTGGTGGAAGAACTCGGCATGCACTTGGCTTGGCGATGGTTCACTGGTCTGAGCTTCGATCAGGAGATTCCACACCACTCCACGTTCTCCAAGAACCGGCACGGACGGTTTCAGGAATCGAAGCCTGTACGCCGACTGTCTCCGGCCTGCGCACTGGCTCGCTGACGATCAACGACGACGCTGCCGGCAATCCTCACACCGTCCCAGCATAGGGCGCGAGCAAGATCGCACGAATTGACGCCTGGCGATCTGGAGGAGGTCTCGGTGCTGATCTTCCCGAGAGTTTGCAACTTTTTGCGTGCTCTTACCACGATTTTTCAGCTTGACGCGAGGGCTCGGATCGCGGCATGCTACGCAGCCTTCTATTCACACTAAACTACAGAGTGTTGTCTAGTCGGATTGTCTAGCCAAATTGTGAATGTCTACTCGTAAAAGGAGAGTGGGAATGATCAATCGCCGCGACCTTAAGCTCGGGTTTGTGCTCACGCTTAGCATCCTTGTACTCTCGCTGAACGCGAGCACGTTGCTCGCACAACAAATTCCCATGGTCGGAACAACAGCGCCTCAGACCGGCGCTTTCACGCCCTCCGGGACCAATGACCTAACCCAAGCAGAATTTCCGGGGCAGGCTGACACTGAATCGGGCCCCGGTCCGTATCCGGGCACCATTGTTAATCGAAGCCTCTCTACAGGCACCGGAAACGGCGTGTCAGTAAACAGCGGTAAAAAGGCTAAATCGAATCCGCAATTCATTAACGGTTTTGAAGGCCTAAACTTCTATCAGCAACGATATGCACGCGGCGGGAATCAGTTTTCCGTCGAACCGCCCGACCAAGGCATGTGTGCCGGCAACGGCTACGTGCTCGAAGCTGTGAATGATGTCCTCAATATCTTCAATATCTCAGGCCAATCGGTGCTGCCCGACAACACCTCTACTAACATCGTGGGCGGTTTTCCCCGGAATGTGAACCATGCCATAGACTTGAACTCGTTCTATGGCTATGCCCCGGCGATCAACCGCAGTACAGGCATCCGTGGGCAATTCGTAACTGACCCGAGCTGTCTCTATGATCAGCAAACGCAACGCTGGTTCGTTGTCTCGCTGACACTCGAGGTGGTGCCGACGACAGGTGCATTTACACACGTTAACCACCTCGATCTGGCGGTCAGCCAAACTTCGAACCCAACCAGCGGTTGGAATATCTATCGGATCGATGTCACGAATGATGGGTCACCAGGCAATACAGGCGGTCCGTGTCCCTGCCTCGGCGACTACCCGCACATTGGTGCGGACGCAAACGGTTTCTACATCACAACGAATGCATACCCGTGGGGACCTGGCGATTTCGATGGTGCTCAGATTTATGCACTGCCGAAAGCGCAACTGGCCAGCGGGGCGGCGAGTGTGACATTGGTGCATTTCGACACCACTGGTGCGGTTAACGCAAAGTCGCCAGTCGCACAGACCGAGCCGGGATTCACCGTGTGGCCCGCGCAATCGCCGGGCACAAATTCGTTCGACCTCAGCGCCGGAGGAACGGAGTATTTCCTGAGCTCGAATGCCGGAGAGGAAGCCGCCGGAGATGCGTTTACCGGCACATCGACCGACCTCGTAGTTTGGACGCTCACCAATACCTCGTCCCTGAATACGGCGTCACCTGCGCTCAGCCTGTCCACCAAGGTGCTGACCGTTGGCCAATACGGCATCCCGCCAAAGCAGCAGCAGCCAGGCTCGGGCACCTTGGCCACGATCGCCACTGCCCAGGGCTTCTGCATCAATGACACTACCACTGCCACACTCGCTGGGACGGGTTGCTGGCGCCTATTGTTCGTCGGCGAACCCGCGCACGACGAAGTCATCTCACGACCGGACTCTAACGACACACGCATGCAGCAGGTGATGTATGCGAACGGCAGGCTCTGGGGAGCGCTCGACACAGCGTTGAACCCAGATGCGGGAGCACAGCGCGCCGGAATCGAATGGTTTATCGTCAACCCGACATCCGGGAAGCTCACGATGCAGGGTTATCTTGGGGTGGCCGGTTACGACTTCACCTATCCCGCGATCGGGGTTACTCCAAGCGGGCGTGGCGTAATGGCCTTCACAGCCGCGGGCAACAATCTGAATCCAAGTGCTGCTTACGCGCCGATCGATGCAATGGTAGGCGTTGGTGCCTGGAACGTAGTTCCCGGCGGAACGGGTGCTGTGCAGGCGGATGGCTTCACCAGCTACAAGTCACAGGTGGGCAACCCTCCACGTACACGTTGGGGTGATTATGGCGCGGCTGCGGTGGACGGCAATTCTGTGTGGATCGCCAGCGAGTACATCGCCAATGCGTGTAACTATACGTCTTGGGGTGGTCCATTCTTTGTGGGCGGCACTGGCGATAACCTGCTCGGAACGTGCGGCGGGGCATCGCATGGACCGGGCGTGCGCGCTGCATTAGGCAATTGGTCAACGAGAATCAGTAAGATGACACCGTAGTTCCTGTACGACGAATCTGGTGATGAGGGCTATCGGCCGCTCGTCTCGGCGGGTAGTCCTCATCATTCCCTGCGGAACCGCCGTCTTCCGCTGTAGGATTACGCTTAAAAAGCTTGATGGTCTCCGACACAGCCCACGGGTGACCTCCTTGCTGTTGGCTTTGTCAACGTCAAGCTCTCCGCTACTAGTCCCGAACTCCCATCAGCCGAATGCCCCGTATGTGCGGGTGGCCTGCCAATTTCGGAATGGGTTCACTTATGCGTGAAGACGCAACGGGCACCACGTGGCCCACTGATCCATTCATGACCTTCACGCACAAACAACATGTTTGAATCGGTAGCAAAAAACAGTACTGCGCAACTGTTGTGCCATTTACGTCGGCTGTGATGGTAGTGATGCATCATGTCTCGTCCTTTGCGGGATCTTACGAGGAGCCGATCTTTCTAGCTCGGGAGGCGGCGATGTGTTTTCACAAAGGCGTTGGCTATGCAAAGAATAGTGGAGAACACAAATGAGGTTCCCCGCCCTATGACCTCCGGTCCTCCCAGTCGACCCACTTGACCTGGTGGGTCGCGAGATAGGCACTCACCGCTTCGCCGACTGTGGCAAAGAAGGTTTGTTCGCCGAGGCGCGTAAACAGGCCGAAACGCTTCAGCTTGTCCTTAACTGGGTCCTTCATCTCGGCGAAACATAGCTCGATTCCCGCGGCGTGCAGGTCATCGTCGAGTTCAGACACTGCGTCGGCTGCTGTGACATCTACGCTGGTGACAGGTTCCGCCGCGATCACCAGCCATCGTACGGGCGTCGGTGAACCGGCAACAGCATCCAGGACTCGTTCGTGGAACAACTCGGCGTTCGCGAAGAACAGCGGAGCATCCCAACGGAATAGCACGAGGCCCGGGATCAAGCGTGCCTCGGGATACCGTGCGATGTCGTGATAGCCCTTGACTCTGTCGACACGGCCAAGCACGGCGGAATGAGGTCGCCAGCCATCCCAGAGGAACTCAATCACCGCGATCACGATTGCGAGCCCAATGCCCGGAATAGCACCAAGTACGGCTACACCCACAAAACAAGCCATCGAAAGCCAGAACTCCCAGCGCTGGATGCGATAGATGCGACGTAGGTCGGCTATTTCGACCAGGCCGATGGCCGCGGCGATGACCACGGCGGCTAACGCAGTGTTTGGTAGATCCTGGAGCATCTCGGGTGCGAGCATCAGGAGCAGTGCTATGGCAAGCGCGCCCACAACTGCCGTAAGTTGGGTTCTGGCGCCAGCAGCCTCGGCTACCGGTGTGCGTGATGAGCTGCTGCTGATCGGAAAACCCTGAAAAAACGATGCGGCAAGATTAGCTATACCGAGACCCACCAATTAC
>JBLNFC010000362.1:0-3426 GCA_050263355.1 Acidobacteriota bacterium | reverse complement strand
TCCCGGCACGGCTATGCCGGCGAATGGAACCAATGGACAAGGCGTGGGCATGACAGATGAAGAAATATGGCAGATTGTCGCTTACCTGAGGAGTGTGCAAGTGAAAGCACCTGCGAAGCCGGTCGGCAATGCGGCGCATGGGAAAGAACTGTTCTATGGGGATGCCAACTGTTCAAGCTGCCACATGGTAACGGGAAAGGGCGGCAGAGTCGGGCCGGATCTGACCTCGGTGGGAACATCGCGAACCGTGGACTCGCTCACTGAAGCCGTTAGAAATCCCAGCCGGCGCCTGGCCTGGGGACTGACCGAAGCGACCAAGGAGTTTCCGCACGAATACGAGACGGTTACGGTGATCACCGCCAATGGCGAGGAAATTAAAGGCGTCACGCTCAACGAAGACAGTTTCACACTACAGATGATGGACACCGCGGAGCACCTGCGTTTATTGGAGAAAGACAAGTTGCGTTCGATCAACAAGACGCGGCAGTCGCTGATGCCGATCTACAACGCGGATCTTCTCAGCGACAAAGATCTGCACGACATCATCGCTTACCTGATCAGTGTTGGTGCGCAATGAGGTGGCGCCGGGTGCGGATTATAGTCAGAGTGGCTGCGATGGGAATCTTATGCGCGGCTTCTGCAGCTCATGCCCATGGACAAGTGACGCCTGAGCGGCTAGTGAACTCGGCCAAAGAGCCACAAAATTGGCTTACTTATTCGGGTGACTATGCCGGGCGCCGCTTCAGCACGCTCGATCAGATTACTACCGCAAATGTGCATTCCGTGATCGCGAAGTGGGTTTATCAGACGGGAGCCACCGGCAAGTTCGAAACTACGCCATTAGTGGTTGATGGCGTGCTGTATGCGACCGGTCCGGATGATCGGGCTTTTGCGCTCGATGCGCGCTCGGGACGTCCGTTGTGGCTTTATCAGCGACAGCTGCCGGGTGATATCCGGCCGTGTTGCGGAAGGGTAAATCGTGGGCTCGCGATTCTGGGGGACAAAGTCTTCATGGCTACCCTCGACGCGCACGTGCTTGCTCTTGATGCGAAGACGGGAAACTTGATCTGGGATGTTTCTGCGGCGGATTACCGCAAAGGCTACAGCTTTTCTTTGGCGCCGCTCGCGGTGAAGAACGAGATTATCGTGGGCGTCTCGGGTGGAGAGTATGGGATACGCGGCTTCATCGACGCTTACGATCCCGAGACTGGCAAGCGCAAATGGCGGTTCAACACGGTTCCCGGTCCAGGAGAGAAGGGACACGATACCTGGGAGGCAAGCTCCTGGAAGATTGGTGGTGCTCCTGCATGGATGACCGGAGTTTACGACGCCGCGACGAACCAACTGTTCTGGCCTACCGGCAATCCCTCGCCGTCGAACCGGGGGCAGGGTCGCGCCGGAGACAATCTGTATAGCAACAGTTTGCTTGCGCTTGATCCTGACACTGGCAAACTGAACTGGTACTTTCAATTCACCAAGCATGACGAACATGATTGGGATGCGACGCAGGTTCCCATCATGATCGACTCAGGCGACAAGCACCTGATCGCACAAGCCAATCGCAACGGCTTCTTTTACGTGGTGGATCGCACGAGCGGCAAGCTTCTTTCAGCCAATCCTTACGGCAAAATTACCTGGAGCGACAGCAAGGACCCGGAAGGACGTCCGCTGGCGAAAAAGGGCAGCTCACCAACGCCGCAAGGGCATACGGTTTGTCCGGGGGCGCTGGGTACGACCAACTGGATGTCTCCGAGTTTCGATTTACAGACCGGACTGTTCTATGTGACGGCGCGGGAACAGTGCGACATTTTCAGCACAGCGCCACAACCCTATGAGGCTGGACACGCTTACTACGGCAGCGCTTATTTTCCATCAGACGAAGCGGAGCCGTATTGGGGTGCCCTGCGCGCCCTCGATCCCTCGAGCGGGAAAGTGAAATGGGAGTTCCGACACATTTCTCCAACCTGGTCGGGTGTGTTGTCCACTGCGGGTGGTCTGTTGTTTACTGGCGACGCTGAGGGCAATCTCATCGCTCTCGACGCAGCCACAGGCAAGCCGCTATGGCACTTCCAAATGGGCGGGGCCGTGTATGCCTCGCCTATGACTTTCGCCGTCGACGGAAAGCAATATGTTGGGATCGCCGCGGGCAGCTCGTTGTATGCCTTTGGTCTTCCGTAAGCGATGGGCCGCTGGTGGCTTTCGTAGTCCAGGAGGGCAGCACCCGAGTAACTTTGCCAAGGCGCAAGGTAAAGTGAGCCACACCGAAGAAATCGCGTTTGGTGTCCGGCGATATCGTTACCTGGTACTGGCCTAACTCTCGCTTAAGCTACTGTTTACCGACGATCAATAGCAATTACTCCCGTAACTTGAGCAGAAAAGCGCCCCTGCATACCGTAAGCCTTAAGAGATGTTTCTAGCTCTCCGGTCAAATACAAAAGAGCTTCGCACGGGGGTCGAATGCGCGTATTAAGAGTTCTGTTATCTGTGTGTTTGCTGTCGAGCATGTCTATGCTGGCGCAGGATGGAACCACCAGCCCTTCTTCGTCGGATGAGAAGCAGTCACCAGCAAAGGTGTATGTCTATCGTTACAAGCAGTTTGTTGGCGGTGCATTGGCCCCTTCGGTTTATTGCGACGAGGTGCAACTTGCGCGCATGGACAATGGGCGGTACTTCATGGCGACCGTGGCTTCCGGAAAGCACACATTTCGCTCCAATGATGCGCAGTCAGGCATGGACCTGGAATTGAAAGCTGGACATGAATACTTTCTCAGGGTCGAGATAGCTACCGGACTTATGAAGGGTCACGGACGGCTCGTAGTGATGCCTCGTGAACAGGCTAGTTACGAGCTTAGGAGCTCCAAACTCAAGCCGCTTGATGCCGCCAAAGTTGTCGATAAAGATCGAGTTTCAGTCGCTGAGGTCCATCTGGTCGAGCCGACGCCAGATCCGGCACCGGCCACCCCCGCTTCACCAACGCCGAAGCTGGTTACGGTTTCCGCGCCCGAATCGACGGTGAAAGGCATCACGATCCGGGATTCTGACGGGAGCGTGCCTACGGGAAGCGTTACAGGCGATCAGGAGTCGCTCGGAGAAGCTGCGCGTCGCAATAGGCGGCCGCAACCGACGCGGTAGCTCTTATATCGCTCTAGGGCAGCGACAAGTGTAAGTGCCTTGTTTTTCGACAGGAAGAAAAGATTTCTGCTGGCGACGCTGCTCGGAATGACTGAAATATGGCGGAGAGTGAGGGATTCGAACCCCCGATACCCTTCCGGGTATGCCGGTTTTCAAGACCGGTGCCATCAACCTCTCGGCCAACTCTCCGCAGCCCTATTCTCTCATCAGTTTACCGGCAGTTGGATCCGTCGTGCCCGGTTTCTGGGCCAAGACGACATTCCTCGTACGTGCTTCTTAGAATGACAAGTACTA
>JBLNFC010000361.1:0-7090 GCA_050263355.1 Acidobacteriota bacterium | reverse complement strand
CCTTTCGGTGTAGGAGTGGTGATCCCGGTAAACAGCCTCGGCTGCGACATCGACTCCGGCTTTTTGCAGCTGAAGAAAGAAGCTCTTCGGCCGCGCAATGCCACAGAACGCGACGGCTCGGTCAGGGACTATCGGGAGAGAGATGCCACGGCGAACGCGCCATACCTGTTTACCATCGAGAGGAAAGGAATCCGTTGAGGCACCGCTGGTGAGCACGACGGCATCAGCACGCGAAAGCGACGAAACTGGTTCGCGTAATCGGCCGGCAGGAAGGAGGCTATCCCGTGCATCTTCAGCCGTGACAAGAACGATGTCGAAGTCTCTCGCCAATGCTCGATGCTGAAACCCGTCGTCCAGGAGATGCGTGTGGGGAGCAAACTTCTCTTCCGCGAAAACGCCGGCCTGGTAACGATCCTCTCCCAGAATGACCGGCACTCCGAGTTTGCGGGCGATTAGTAACGGTTCGTCTCCAAAATCTTGCGCGGATCCGCCGGGATCGACCTCGAGAACCCCTTTCGAGCGTCTGCCATAGCCACGGGAGAGAACGTCGAAGATTAAGCGACGCGACCTTAGTAGGTTGCCCAGTAACAGGACAAAGGGAGTCTTCCCCGAACCACCGACCGACAAATTGCCAATGCTGATCGTGGGTCCCCGAAGTCGGTGCTGCTTCAGCAGTCCGTGAGAATATAACGAATTGCGGAGGCCTACGCCCGCTCCAAAGATCCATGCGAGTGGCTTCATAACTGGCTGGGAGACTGCCTGCTGGTTGAAGAACCAACTTCCTGGGAATCCGGTGAGTGGCTGGAAGGAAGTAATTTTTGCAAGCTCTCCAGGGTGCGTTGGGTGGCCCCTCGCTGACTGCGGAGAGTTTCCAATCCTCGTTGGCCGAGCGCCGCACGATCGCTTTCACTTGAGAGCACATCGAGCAAACATAGGGGAAGTTCCGCGGGTCCGACGACCCGGACTGCATCGTTAGCACGGAAAAGATTCACCATATCGCGAAAGTTTGCGTAATGAGGGCCGACGATCGTGGGCACGCCGTATTGGGCGGGTTCGAGAATATTGTGACCGCCGAACTCGACCAGGCTCCCGCCGACAAAGGCCACATCCGCAACTGAGTAGATGGAAGAGAGTTCCCCGATTGTGTCCAGAAGAAGAACGGCGCCCCCAAGATCCTCACCACCCCAAAGCGACCGGCGCCAGAGTGGAATCCCGAGCGAGTGAACCAGATCCGCGACCTGCTGAAAGCGCTGGGGATGACGTGGGGCAATGATCAGCACCGTGCGGGGATGACGTCCTCGCACGATTTCGAAGGCGCGCAGCAGCAGCGACTCTTCGCCTTCCATTGTGCTTCCAGCGACGATCACAGGCTGAACACCAGACTTTTTGAATGAGGAGCGAAGGCTGGAAACTATCGATGCGACTGGCGGCGGCTCAACATCGTATTTCAGGTTTCCACTGACCTGCACGTTTTCCTTGGGAGCGCCAATGTCAATGAGACGTTTGCGATCTTCTTCGGTCTGCGCCAGATAGAGCTCGATTTGCTCGAGGACTCCGCGCATCAAAACTCGCACGCGGCGATAGCCAGACCATGAGTCTTCAGAAATACGCGCGTTCACTGCCACGATTTTGGCGCCGGCGGCATGGGACAACCGCAAGAAGTTCGGCCAGAATTCGGTTTCCGCGATTACTACCATTGCTGGCCGCAACGTCTCAAGGTAAGGGCGAATCGCGAAGACAAAATCCAATGGAAAATAGAAAACATTTTCCTCGCCGAATCTCTGCCGGGCCAAGTTTTGGCCAGTGTCCGTAATGGTGGAGATCACGATCCGGTATTCGGGAAGACGAGTGTACATCTCGTCAATGAGCCGCTGGACTGCTAGAACTTCTCCGACTGAAACTGCATGGATCCAAATCACTCTTTTATGCGCGGGAAGAGACGCTTGCAAGCGTGGCGGAACGGCCCCCAAACGTTCCCGGAGTCCAATGCGATACTTATTTCGCCGCAGCATCTGGAAGACCCAGTAAGGCAGGCTAACACGCAGGGCAAACGCAAGCAGCGCGCTGTAGAGAAAATACATGTGGACCCGACATTCTAACCGCAGAAATCAGCGACCGGCGTGACAAGGCACCATTGCGCAGCTGGCTTGCATCTTATAATCCACTGATGCGCAAAAATGGCACTAGCAGTCCGCGACCAAGCGCGTATTTTCACATATTAGCTGCCGCGCTTTTTGTGGTGAGCCTCGGCGTGCATGTCTTCGCATCGAAGGACTTTGTTAAGCCTGTCGCGAGACCAGCAGCCACTTATCCAGCTCACGACGCCCATACCGATGAGGGTACGACCGTGGCTGTCGATCCCTACGACATGCCGGATAAGCTACAGGTCTTTTCCGTGGATTATCGCGAAGAAGGACTGCTGCCGGTTTTCGTCATCATCAGTAACGACACTGACCAGCCAATTACTCTGACGGGGATGAAGGCTCAGCTAATCACGGTGAACCGGACTAAGATTCCGCCATCCGACACGGACGATGTCTACAGGCGTTTGGCGCACCCAAGCAGCAATGCCGGGCCTACCATTCCCCTGCCTATTCCGCGAAAAAAGGTCAAAGGCGCCGTGCCTAGAAAAGTGCTGGACGAACTCCAGGCGGCACAGTTCAGCGCCAAAGCCGTGGAACCGCATGGTACTCAGTCTGGATTTTTGTTCTTCGACGTTTCGGGGCTTTCTACGCCACTGGCTGGAGCGCACTTCTATCTGACTGGCCTGCAAAATGCGAAGGGCGATGATTTGATGTACTTCGAAATCCCCATGGAGAAATACCTCAGCGCGCCGGCCAAAGCCCAATAGATTATTTCTTCTCAGGTTTCTAGTTTATCTGCCGCTGCGAGCCTCTTGCGATTCCACAGCTATATAATTCTCAAATGATGGTCAGTTCCAGCGATGCCGTAGTAGCGGCGCGCGCAAAATATGAGCCGGTTATTGGGCTGGAGGTGCACGTTCAACTGCTGACCGCCAGCAAGATCTTCTGCTCATGCTCGACGCGATTTGGTGCTCCACCGAATTCCAATGTATGTCCTTTATGCCTGGGCCTTCCGGGAGCATTGCCAGTACTGAATCGGAAAGCGGTGGAATTTGCGGTGCTGGCAGGCATGGCGCTGAACTGTCGTATCAATGAGACTTCAATTTTTGCGCGCAAGAACTATTTTTATCCCGATCTTCCCAAGGGCTATCAGATCTCGCAATACGATAAGCCGCTGGCGGAATTCGGCTGCATAGATATCAAATCGGCGGATCGCGCGAAGAAGATCAATATCACGCGCCTCCATTTGGAGGAAGATGCGGGGAAAAGTTTGCACGAGGGTTTTCCCGAAGCAGATAAGAAAACGGCTGTCGATCTGAACCGCGCTGGCGTGCCGCTAATAGAGATCGTGAGTGAGCCCGACATCTCGTCGCCCGAAGAAGCCTATGAATATCTCACCCGTTTGCGGGAAATCATCCTCTACACCGGAGTCAGCGATTGCAACATGGAAGAAGGCTCGCTGCGCTGCGATGCCAACGTTAGCGTTCGCCCGCGCGGACAAAAAGAATTAGGAACCAAGACGGAGGTAAAAAACGTAAATTCGTTTCGCTTCATTCGCGAAGCATTGGAGTACGAGATCGACCGGCAGATTGAGGTGCTCGACTCCGGCGGTAGGGTCTCGCAAGAGACGCGACTCTATAACGCGAATGAGGGCAGGACCTATGGCATGAGGTCGAAGGAGCAGGCGCATGATTACCGCTACTTCCCCGAGCCCGATTTGCTCCCGCTCGTAGTAGACGCACAATGGAGGAGCGCCATCGCCCGCGAATTGCCGGAACTGCCGGAGGCGCGGCGCGCTCGTATGGTGACCGACTATGGGATCAGTGATAAAGACGCGGTGGTTCTCACTGTCAGTCGATCTCGCGCTGACCAGTTCGAAGAAGCGGCGAAGGCGGCCAAAAATCCAAAACGGGTGGCCAATCTCGTGCAAAGCGAGTTGATGGGCCGGCTAAAAGCAAAGGGGATTGACCTAGAGGATTCACCGATTTCGATGAAAGGTGTTGCCGTATCCGCGGACCTGGTCGAATCCGGACCCATTTCGGGGAAGATCCTAAAGGACCTGTATGATCTCTGCTTCAAGCGCAGCCAAGATTTTCCTGAGGTGTATGAGGAAGAAAAGCCTCAACAGATCACCGATGCTGCGGCAATCGAACAAATAGTTGATCAGGTGCTTGCGCAAAATCCTAAGCAACTTGAGCAGTACCGCGCAGGCAAGACCACGATGCTAGGGTTCTTTGTGGGTCAAGTTATGAAGCTTTCCAAGGGACAGGCGAATCCAAAGCTGGTGAATGAGCTGCTAGCGAAAAAGCTTGGCTCTTAGTGGCTAAAGTTCCATGGAAATACAGCGCGTCGAACCCTTTCTCGACTACCTCTCGAAGATTCACCAGCGCACCGCTCGCGTGATTCGCTGCATTCCGCCAGAAAAGCTGGAATGGACCTACCGCGAGGGCAAGTTCACGATCGGTGACCAGATTCGCCACCTGGCAACGATCGAGCGCTACATGTTCGTAGAAACTGCCTGTGGCAAGCCAAGTCGTTACGCGGGGTGCGGCCGCGAATTGGCAGACGGCTATGATCAGGTTCTGGATTACATCGGACGGCTACGCGTGCAGAGCTTGGAAATACTCTTCTCCTTGAGGGATGAGGATTTGCAGCGTAAATGTGCCACTCCCGACGGCGCCCACATCACTGTGTGGAAATGGTTGCGCGCGATGGTGGAGCATGAGATCCATCATCGCGGCCAGTTGTATTTGTACCTCAGCCTGCTCAACGTTCCTACCCCTCCCTTGTATGGGCTGACGTCAGAAGAGGTTCGCGAGCGCAGCGTTTCCAGCTAAGTCCCCAAGGTTCAACATCCTTTGGTCACTAGTCTTTGGCGGTTGATTCTCGGATACTAGCGAGGGGACGTTGGGACAGGTATGCACACATGGGACAGGTCAGACAGTTCTAGCAAGCCTAGGTCGTCGCTGGGACGCATTCTGAGCATTATCACGCTTGTAACGTCGGTCGCGGCGCTTTATCTTGCCCTCAAGAAACCTGCGCCGGTAGCGCCCCCTCAGCCGGCAGCGGCGGTCACGGCTAACGCGCAGTCCTTCCAGACGAAAGTTACCCAATTGGCTCAGGCCCAAGCCGACGGCCAAACTGGGTCCGAGGTTCGTCTGACTGCGGATGAGATTGGCGCCGCCATTGCCCAAGCAAGCACTCAGATAGCTAGCGTTCCTCCATCAACGCAGCCGACCAATGTTGCCTCCAGCAGTTCGGCTGCTGATCCCTCTTCTACGCTGGCTGCTGGCTCCCTCGATGCAAGCTCAATTGGCGAGCCGCTCGTCAGCATGGAAGGCGATGTAGTGCGCGGGCAGTTTCTGACAGAGGTCGGCGGCAAGAAGGTTTATGTGACGCTTGCGGGTCATTTAGGGGCGAAAGACGGGTACGCGACATTCCAACCTACTGAGTTCAAAGTGGGAGATTTGAGCATCCCCGTATCGCTGGTCAACGACGCGCTACAAAAGAAACTGTTGGAACAGCGCGACCGCCTAAAGCTTCCTGAATTCGTCAGCGATGTGCGCGTTGAAAATGGCGAACTGATCGTCAAGCAGAAGTAGCTCCGCCAAAGATCCATATCCTGTTCCCTTGTTGCTGAAAGTCAATTGTGCTTCAACAGTTGGCCCGGCTTGCCGGTCAAGTCGTTATACAGCGTCTCGATAAACGTATCACTGGAAATGAAGTCGTTCTTGTACTTTTCCCACCGCGAAAGCACCTTCTCCTCCTGCAGTTGCACCAGGGATTTACCCTGCTTGATACCGTCTTCTACTACCGCCCGTGTGTCTTTCAGCATGACTACATAGGTACGCACGTCATCCAAGTTTGAGATCGCACCGTGGCCAGGGATGACTTTCACGTCGGCCGGAAGCTTCGGAATGATTTCTTCCAGGGCTGCAATCATGCCTTCCACGCTGCCGCCTGCACTCAAGTCGATGAAGGGGAAACCGGGGCGCACAAAATCGTCGCCCATGTGAACGACATTCGATTTCGGAAAGAAAATGATGCTGTCACCATCGGTGTGTCCGTGGGGATAGTGGAGTGCGCGAATATCTTCGCCATTCAGGTGCACGGTCATGTCGTGGTCGAAAGTGAGGATCGGCAAAGCCTCCTTGGGCTGCGGTTTGTGGACAGCTTTGAGCGATCCCATGTTCCCCGCTGTGACGCCTTCTTCCAGACGCTTGCGCACATTGTCCTGAGCGATAACGGGTACGTCCTTCTGGAAGACGGCATTTCCACTGGTGTGGTCCTCATGGTAATGAGTATTGATGACGAACCGGATCGGCTTGTCGGTGATGCCCTTCAGAGCTGCTTTTATTTTGTCGGCCAAAGGCGCGTACTGGTCGTCGACTATTACAATGCCGTCCTCGCCAACCGAGGCGCCGATATTGCCCCCTTCCCCTTCGAGCATGTAAACCGTTCCAGCTACATGGGTCACCTTCATCTGTACTTTGCTGAAATCCTGATCCTGTGCGGACAACAGAGTTGAGAGACAGATGACGAGCGGCAATACCCACGAAAACATGCGCATAGATTCTCCTGGCAGGCGAGAGCGGCAGAAATTGTAAACGAAATCAACGGGATGGGAGATTACATCTGTCCTGTGCAATAGCCGACGTTATTGCTTGCGTACGCGGCTATGTGGAAGGTCACAGCCTGGAACGGGCCACGTTGCCTTCCGGTACGCTTGGCGCATAATACTGCAAATGGAGATCTAGTTTCTTGCCGTCGGAAGCAAACCTGCGCAGTCGTGTCACGCCCCACTTCTGCAGTGCGAACTCCAGTGTCGTCCGCAGCACACCCAGCCCATAAGTCACACTTCGGCGGAAATTGATGGAAGAGGCTTCTTCGAAATACTTGGTTGGGCAGGAGACCTCTCCAATGCGATAGCCAAAATAGACGCATTGCGCGAGAATCTGGTTGTCGAACACGAAGTCGTCGGAGTTCTCCAGCAGGGGTAAGTTTGT